>USSI01000058.1 GCA_900557315.1 uncultured Butyricicoccus sp.
TATCTGGATGTGGGCTTGATCGACACCATGAAGGACCTGCAGGTCAATTTCGTCGGTGCAGTGGCGTTTTCGGTCATCGGCTATTTTTATGTCAAGTCCCGCGGCAAGGGGAAGCTGGCCGCGTCGCTTATCCCGATTGTGCTCGATCCGGAGGCGTTGGAAGACAAAAAGGAAGATGGGCAGAAAAATACGCCGGACAGGGAACCCGAGGACGGCTGATTCCGTCTAACCGCGCAGAACATCAGACAAAGGGGAGAACCGACTATGAAAAGACAACTGACTGCGGCTGCGCTTGCTGCTCTGATAGCAGCGGGTGCGCTGCCGATCTCTGCGTGCGCGGCGGCTTCGGAGGATATGGCGCCGGTGAAAACGCCCGCGCTCAACACCACCGACCATATGCAGTATATGAACGGCTATGAGGACGGCACCTTCCGTCCGGACGCCACGATCACCCGCGCGGAGGCCTGCCAGCTGCTGACCGGCCTGCTGGCCGAGAAATCGGGCGGCGGCGACTATGTGTTTGCCGATGTTCCGGCGGACGCATGGTATGCGGCGGCTGTGGATGAGATGACCGGCTTCTCGCTGGTAAACGGCTATGAGGACGGCACCTTCCGCCCGGAGGATACCATCACCCGCGCCGAGTTTGTCACCATCCTGACCCGTTTCCCGCATGACGACATCGGCACCGAGCAGTCCTTTGCCGATGTGCCGGCGGCGCACTGGGCATATGACGCGGTGCAGACCGCGCTCGCACAGGGCTGGATCACGGCGGCGGACGCAAACAGCACCTTCCGCCCGGATGAGGCGATCACCCGCGCGGAGGTTGTCACCATCCTCAACCGCGTGCTCGGCCGCTCGGCGGACGCGGCAATGGCGGCTTCCGGCGAGGGCATCCGCGTGATGCCGGACGTGCCGGATACCCACTGGGCGTACCTTGATATGCTCGAGGCGACCACCGACCACGAGTATGACAAGGCAAACGGCGTGGAAAGCTGGACCAGCTATGACAAGGAGACCACCGAGCTGGCCGAGGGCTGGCACAATATTGACGGCCTGCTGTTCCATGTGAATGCGGACCGGCAGTTTGACCGCAATACCACGGTAGACGGCCTTGAGCTGGACCGCAACGGCCGCTACACCACCGGCTCCGAGGAGCTGGACGGCCTGCTTGCGGATGCGGTTGCCGGCGTGGTGACCGACGATATGACGCAGCTGGAGAAACTGCGCGCGGTCTATGACTACGCCAAGGAAACCTTCGGTTACCTGGGCATCGGCGAGGTTGATACCTCGGTGGACGGCTGGGAGATCGAACAGGCGACCAATATGCTGAAGAATAAGCGCGGCAACTGCTATTCGTGGTCGTCCGTGTTCACCTACCTTGCGCGTCAGGTCGGCTATGACGCACACGCGATTGCCGGCACCGGCGTCAGCCCGAAGGGCAGCGAGTCCGTGCACGCGTGGACCGAGATCACGATCGACGGCGTGGCCTACACCTTTGACCCGCAGATTGAAAGCGTATACGCTGCGCGCTACGGTGAGAACTACGACCTGTTCATGAAGCAGTACGGCGAGGCCGAGTGGGGCTATGTCAAGTCCGAGGAGACCGAGCCCGAGCAGCCGGAAGCCCCCGAGGCAGACGCAGCGCTGGTTTCCCTGATGGAGAAGGTTTACGGCGATAAGCCGTACGGCGGCATGGTCATGCAGACCGTGCTCTATGACGGCCTGGGCGCGGACGGCATGAGCCGCGGCCTGGAGTGGTACCTCGGCACGGCGGACATCGAGTTTGAGGCAGGCCTTGCATCCGAGTCCGCGATGACCTCGCAGGCACACTCGGTCGTGCTGCTTCGTCTCAAGGACGGTGCTGACGTAGAAGCGGCCAAGGAGAAGATCGCGGAGAGCATCGACCCGTTCAAGTGGATCTGTGTGGGCGTTGACCCGGATAAAGTGCGTGTGGAGAGCAACGGCGACCTGATCTGCGTCGTATTGGACGAGGAAAACGGCGACTACTATGCGGACAACTTCCTGTCCTTTGCTGTCGCAGAGTAAACAAAAAAATGGAAAAGCCCGCAGCCAATTTGGCTGCGGGCCTGTTTTTTTTGATACCGTTATGAAATCGGGCTGCGGACCACGGCCCCGTCTGCATTGTCCTCCTTGATCTCGCCGCGGCGGAAGGCGGCAAGCAGCTCCTTGAGGTCATCAATGGTCTGCTGGAGCGCGTGACCGGTGTCGGTCTCGCGGATGCGGATGCGGTTTTCCGACCGGTCGAACGCCATCGAGGTGGACAGGATGTCCTTGTTGTCGCGGATGGCGGTCTCCTTGCCCGGGAACGGTTCGTGCGCGGTGATATGGATGCCCCACGAATCGTAGACCAGCGTGTAGCCCGCGATGCCCGTGGTCGGCTGGTAGGCGCGGCAGAAGCCGCCGTCGATGACGATCAGCCGCCCGCCCGCCTTGATCGGGCTTTCACCGTCCTTGGTTTTGACCGGTACATGGCCGTTGACAATATGGCAGTGCTCGCCCTTGAGGCCGAATTCGCGCAGGATGCGCACGCACACCTCATCCTCGTTGTAGAAGGCATAATAGGGGTTTTTCGGCTCTGCCCAGGTGGACTGGTCCGCGATCAGGCGGCGTTCAAAGGTCGCGATGTGGTCGCGGCCGAACGAGGGCGAGTTGCGCCCACACCACAAAAACCACAGGAAATCCTTGCCGAACTGCCGCTCGTCCGTGCCCTCGCGGGCATAGTAGCCCTCGCGCGCAACGGTTTCGCACCAGTCCATGAGCGCTTTGCCGGACAGCGTCTGCCCGCCGAACGAAAACTGCAGGAATTCGCCCTTGTCGTCCATCGGGATGCAGCCGTGGTAGAGCAGGTTGCCGTTAAAGCACTTGTACAGCCCGCCCTTGGAGAACAGAAAGCTGATGTGGCGCTGTAATTTCTCGCTGCGCAGGAAGGCGTTTTTCAGCTGTGCCATGAGCGCATGCTCCTCCGGGGTCAGGCGGTAGGGGTCAGCGGGGTCGATGGTCGGGAAGTCGCAGTCGCGCAGCGGGTATTCGCCCGAAGGCAGACGGACGGTCTTTTTCTCAAAGTCGATCTTGTCCAGCAGCAGGCGGTCGTCCATGTGGAAGGACGGGTTGCGCATGATGGTCTGCCCCTCCAGCTTGAACTGGATGATGGCGATGGCTTTGTGCATGCGCGCGGCGCGCGTGATATCCATTTTGGACTGCTCGCCCTCCTCGAGCATCTTGGGCTGGAAGCAGGACAGGTCGGAATTCCGATAGGTCTCGTCCGCGAACAGTGCGAGCGGGCGCAGGCTGATGCCGTAGCCGGTTTCGATCACGTCCAGGTTGTTGTAGGTGATCGAGTTGCTCAGCACGGTTGCGATGCAGGTGCGGCTGCCGGTGGCCGCGCCCATCCAGAGCACGTCGTGGTTGCCCCACTGGATGTCCACCGAGTGGTGGTCCATCAGCAGGTCCATGATGATGTCTGCGCGCGGGCCGCGGTCAAAAATATCGCCCACAATGTGCAGATGGTCAACGACCAGCCGCTTAATCAGGTTGCACATCGAGATGATGAATTCCTCCGCGCGGTCGGTCTCGATGATGGAGGCGATAACCGTATCGAAGTATTCACGCTTGTTGTAGATGTCGTTGTTCTTATTGAGCAGCTCGTTGATGATATCGCCGTTCCAGCGCGGCAGGGCGCGGCGCACCTTGGCGCGCGTGTATTTGGAGGCGCACAGGCGGCAGATCTCGAGCAGGCGGCTGAGTGTGATGCGGTACCACTCGGCGCGGTCGGGCGCGGCCTCAACCAGCTCTTCGAGTTTTTCTTCGGGGTAGTAGATGAGCGTAGCGAGCCGGGCGCGCTCGTCCGCAGGCAGGCTGTCGCGCAGTACGTTGTCCACCTTTTCGCGCACCGCGCCCGAGGCGTTGTTCAGGATATGTACGAAGGCTTCCGCCTCGCCGTGCAGGTCGCTCATAAAGTGCTCGGTGCCCTTGGGCAGGCTGAGGATGGCCTGCAAATGGATGATTTCGCTGCTGGCCGCGCGCATATTGGGATATTGCATGGCAAGCAGACGCAGATATTTCTGACGGTCGGTGCGGTTGTCCATGGAATGAAGCTCCTCTCTTTTATTGACTGTAATTCCCTTGCCTTTAGTATGCCACAGAACCGGCGGAAACACAAAGGGATTTATGTAAAAAATGGACAAACCGCCGCCTGGATTCCAGGCAGCGGCTGCGGGGTTATCTGGGCGGGTGTTTGGGCGTGCGGGTGCGGTCGGGGGCCCAGCCCTTGAGGGGATAGCGCTGGATTGCGCCGAAGATGCGCTCGCGCAGGCCGGGCATGGCCTGCTCCAGGTTTTTGAGCAGGTCCTTGATCTCCTGGCGCTTGGTGTTGCCGTCCGCGGGGCAGGGGTTGTGCACAATGGGCAGTTTATGCCGCGCGGCAAATGAGCGGACATAATACTCGGGCGTATACAGCAGCGGTCGGATGAGCGTGATGCCCGACCGGTCGAGGTAGGTGACCGGCTGGAAGCAGGAAATGCGCCCTTCGTAAAACAGGGAGAGCATATAGGTCTCGACCACATCGTCGAAATGGTGGCCGAGCGCGACCTTTTTGCAGCCCGCGGCCTTTGCGGCCTCGTGCAGCGCGCCGCGGCGCATCTTAGCGCACAGCGCGCAGGGATTTTCCTCCTTGCGGATGTCAAAGATGATCTGCGCAATCTGGGTCGGGATGCGGATGTACTGGGCGCCGAGTTCGTCGCACAGCGCCTGCACGGGGGCGAAGTCCATCTCCGCGTAGCCCATCTCGAGCGTGATGGCGACAACCTCGAATTTCTTCGGATAGAACGCGCGCAGCTTTGCCAGCGCGACCAGCAGCGCAAGCGAGTCCTTGCCGCCGGATACGCCGACCGCGATGCGGTCGCCTTCCTCGATCATATGGTAATGGTCCACCGCGCGGCGGACGTAAGAGAGCATTTTCTGCATGGTTTGGTCTCCAATATAGATGAAATACAATTATTTATAACAGAAATCCGCCGTGCAGGCAACTGCAAATTTTGAATTGCAAAGAGAGAATAAAAGAGTATGATAGAGATATAAAGAGATTGAAAGAGATTGTATCGGATTTGCAATAAATTTTGAAAATTCCGCTTGACTTGCGCAAACCGATGTGTTTTAATAGATATGCTCGCTTGGAGTGCATGAAAAAGTTGTCAAAATAATTTTTGATAGAATAAACGGAGGAAAGAAACATGTCTACTTTTATGGCTAAGGCAGAGACTGTCGAGCGTAAGTGGTACGTGCTGGATGCTGCGGGCAAGCCGCTCGGCCGCACCGCTGCGACTGCCGCCATGCTGCTGCGCGGCAAGCACAAGGCCGAGTTCACCCCCCATGTTGACTGCGGCGATTTCGTTATCGTTATCAATGCGGACAAGGCGGTCCTGACCGGCAAGAAGCTCACCCAGAAGTACTACCGTCACCACACCGGTTGGGTCGGCGGCCTGAAGGAAGTCCAGTACAAGACCCTGATGAACGAGAAGCCGGAGTTTGCAATGCAGCTCGCGGTCAAGGGCATGCTGCCGAAGAACTCGATCGGCCGCCAGTCCGCTACCCGTCTCAAGGTTTACAGCGGCGACAGCCACAATCATCAGGCGCAGAAGCCCGAAGTTTGGGATAAGTAAGGGAGGAACTAACTGATGTATACACCTAAGAAGGCTTATTTCTACGGCACCGGCAGAAGAAAGTCCTCCGTTGCCCGCGTTCGTCTGTTCCCGGGCGGCACCGGTGAGATCAAGATCAACAACCGCACCATCGACAACTACTTCGGTCTGGAGACCCTGAAGATGGTTTGCCGTCAGCCGTTCGAAGCGACGAACACCGCCGGCAAGTTCGACGTAGAGTGCACCGTATCCGGCGGCGGCTTCACCGGCCAGGCCGGTGCGATCCGTCACGGCATCGCCCGCGCGCTGCTGCAGGCGGATTCCGAGCAGTACCGCCCCGCGCTCAAGGCTGCTGGTTTCCTGACCCGCGACCCGCGTATGAAGGAGCGTAAGAAGTACGGCCTCAAGGCTGCACGCCGCGCTCCGCAGTTCAGCAAGCGCTGATTTCAGTTCAAAACAGCTCAAAAACCCCGAAACCATGCGGTTTTCGGGGTTTTTCCTTTTCAGATTGTTTGCCCTGTTTTGGCATAGTCTGACCTGTTTTAACCCGATTTTTATGGGTTAAATAAAGGACAACCACCCCTAAAATGAGGGCTAATGGGTTAAATTATAGGACAACTTTTTTGGCCTTTCCCTCTCCCCCAAGGTCGTTTTTGCCTTTTAAGCCCTCCGCATTTTTATGCAAAATCGGTTTGGCAAAGTTTGACCAAATCTGAACAAATGAATATGATTTTATTGCGAAAGCGCTCAGTGTTCCTGCTGGGCGCTTTTTGCATTTCCGGGGATTGATGTTCCGGGATCAGAAAAAGCCGTCACTCTTTTTAACGAAAGAAGTGGCGGCTTTTTCTATTTCCAGAACCGAACGCAATCAACAGAAACGAGGTGAAACATAATGAACACGCAAATCATCGCCATCGCCAACCAGAAGGGCGGCGTTGGCAAGACAACCACCTGCGCGAACCTGGGGATCGGGCTGGCCCAGGCCGGAAAGAAAGTGCTGCTGGTGGATGCTGACCCCCAGGCCAGCCTGACCATCAGCCTGGGCAACCCGCAGCCGGACAAGCTGCCCTTTACCCTGTCGGACGCAATGGGCCGCATCCTGGACCAGGCCGGACCGGAGGGTATTGTATTGCGTCTGGCGTGGCAGGCGGGGCTTTCCAGGGATGAAATCTCCGCTCTTACCTGGGATCAGGTCTCCTTTTTAGACAGCCGCCTGGAGCTGCCGGCCCGCATGGTTCCCCTGGAGGCGGACCTGCGCTCAGCCCTGTGGCGGCTGTATGAGGCCAATCATGAGGTCTCTCCGAGAGTGGTGCTGTCCTCCCGCGGAAAGACGCCCATGGCGCCGGAGAGCATCTCCCGGACCATCATGGGGAAATATCCCAGCCCCAGGGGGTCCAGCTCCGGGTGGAGGGCGAATCGGACCCGCTCCAACGCATAAGGGCTTTGAGACAGATGCCACAGCGCGGCCCCGTTCAATACCAGGAGCCCAACGGCCACGGCGGCTGCCCCCTTCTTCCGGGGCACCCCCATCCAGCCCTTCCACGCCGCGGTGAGCACCACCGCTGCTCCGCTGAGGCCGGCGATGGCACCGCTGGTGAAATTCGGGATGAGGCAGGGCAGGACCACCGGCGGGACCAGTAGCAGTCCCCGCCAGCCCTTCCCTCGCAGGCCATAGACCAGCAGGGCGTAGAGCACCGGCCCCAGCAGGGTGTAGCTGATCCCTCCTACTCTCATTCCGCCCCTCTGTATCAAAACAGCCAGAGCAGCCATGCCCAAAGAATAGAGGAGGACCGGACGCCGTCCCAGCAGGGTATAGTCCCCCAGGTACACCGCCGCCATAGCGGCGACCCCCAGGAGGATGCTTACGATCACGGTAGGCATATAGGGCTGAACTCTGCCTAGCTGCTGCATCACGGTGGCCTGGATGAAAAATCCGGAGCACAGCAGCAGCCCAACCAGGGCCAGCATGCCCCACTGGGGCGCAGGCCGGTGCACCCGGTCCAGCTGGGTACCCACCTCCACCGGGTCCCCCATCTGCCGCAGGCTCTCCGCCTCCGCCTCCGTCTGGCTCATCCCCTGGGCCAGGCAGGCGTCCCGCTGGTCCAGCAGGTGGGTGCGCAGCTCCTGGGCCAGAGCGGGCCGGGCGCGCCTCCAGCGCACCTGCTC
>USSI01000059.1 GCA_900557315.1 uncultured Butyricicoccus sp.
TGTATTCTCCACCGCGGATGAGCAGGATTTCTACAACCTCGCGGACATCTACACCACCTGTGTACTGTTCCCGCGCCTGCGCACCGAGCCGAATATCTTTGGGCAGCAGGGCATCCGCATCGAGTATGCGGACGGCAAGGCGCAGTACAACGGTATCGTGTACAACGAGCTGCGCCTGCGCAACTTGGACACGGCGCAGAATTCACTGAACTTTGTGTCCAGCCAGATGTACGAAAACCTGTATGGGGACACCTCACCCACGTTTGACGCGGGCGGCGCGATCCCGGATATTTTCGACCTGACCTATGAGGACGTGATGCGGGTGTACGACACCTGCTACACGCCCTCCAACATGCTGGTCTATACGGCGGGCGAGCAGGATATCGGCAAGACGCTCGCCATGCTGGACGGCTATCTGGACGAGGCCGACGCCGGGAGCACGCCGGATATCCAGATCGAGGCCGAACCCATTGCACAGACGCAGACTGTGCAGGAGTACAACGTCACGGACGCGACGCAGACGGTGGATATCGGCTTCATGGCGCACGGCCCGAGCCTGCTGGACACCAAAAAGACCGAGGCGTGGGGCGCGCTGCTCACCTGTTTGCAGCGGACCCTGCGCGAACAGTTCCCGGATGCGCTCGCGTACACGGTGGGCGGCAATTCGGGCGGCATTTATAACGTCGGCGTGATCCTGTCGCAGGTGCCGGTGGCGCAGAAGGACGCGGCGGCCGCGGCGATGCAGCAAGCGCTGGACGATGTCGCGCAGAACGGCATCCCGTCCGACACGCTGAACAGCGCGCTCGACCAGCAGGAGGAAGCCCAGCAGTTCGGTCGCGAAGAGGTGTTTATGGGCTTTACCTATGCGGGTGACCCGCTGGCCTGCGTCGGCCGCGCGGATGTAATCACCGGCCTGCGGAACGATCAGGCGTACTTCAAGGCGCTCGCTGCCGAGTGGAGGGACAGCCCGTATCAGACCATTGTGGTATCGGGCAACGGCGCGTCGCAGCCGGCGGCGTATGAGCCGAATCTGACCGCCGCAGAGCTTGAGCAGGTGAAGCAGGACACCGCAGACTTTAACACTTGGCTCGACCAGCCGGACGACCCGGAGGTGCTCGCCCGCCTGCCCCTGCTTGATCTGGCAGATTTCGCGGACGACCCGTTCTCCATGAACCAGGAGAGCGAGACAGCAGGCGGTGTGACGTACTACTTCAACGAGGATGCCGGGAGCGAAGCGCCGTCCTTCTCGATTTACTTCCCGGTGGAGATTAAAAACGAGGACGCTGATCTATGGTGCCTGCTGTGCGAGTTTTTGGGAGACCGCATGGAGGAAGCGGGGCTTTCGGCCTATATCGGCGTGACCTCGGGCGAGCAGTACGGCGACCCGGACACCCTGCACCCGGCGCTTTCCATCGGCGGCTCGGGCGAAGCAGGCAAGGCTGGGGAGGCCGTGCAGGCGCTGGCCGCATGGCTGCAAAACCCGCCGCTGGACGATGCAGATGCATTGCGCGCGTTTCTGACCGAGCGGAAAAGCGCCCTGCGCGCGCTGTACAGCGACCCGTATTACTATGAATACAGCATGATGCTGCAGGCCAGCACCCAGCCCAACCGCTTTATGAACAGCATCCCGGCGGGTTTTGTCGGCTCGTCCATGTCGTACAAGAGCTTTATTGACGAAGCGGTGGACAATCCGGATGGCGATGCGGCGCTTCTCGAGCAGATGCGCGACCTGCTGGACTGCGCACTGCAGCGCACGGGCGTTTCTGCCGACTTCACCGGCAGCCAGGCGGACTATACGTCTTTCCGGCAGGCCGCGGCGGACTTTGTAACGTCCCTGCCCGTCGGAACAGGCGCATCCTCGTGCGAATGGCTGCCGCAGGGCTGGCCGAGCGCGCTGGTGGTCTCCTCGAACACGCAGGACTCCAACCATGTGATGCTGGTCGGGCAGTTTGACGAAACGCCGGAAAACATGGCCGCATATACCGTGCTTGGTTCAGTGCTGACCGCGAAATACATGCTGCCCGAACTGCGCGACCGGCGCGGCGCATACGGCGCAAGCCTGCGCTTTGACGCGAACGGCGTGACCATGGTTTCCTCGGGCGGCGTGAGCGTGGACGAAGCGGTCGGGGTGTTCCGCGCCGCGGCGGCGTTCGTCCGCACGATGAGCCTGGCGCCGAGCGAGCTGGCGGGCTTCAAGGTCAGCGCGATCAACGAGTTTGACATGAATGCAGAATGGGAACGCACAAGTGGGTTGAGCCTGGCGCGTGCGGGCCGCACCCAGGAGGACTACGCGGCAGAGCGTGCCGCCATCCTTGCAGTCACTGAGGACGACCTTAAGGCGTGCGCGGATGAGATTGAGCGCATGATCGAGCAGGCGGCGGTATTCGCGCAGACGACTAAGTCAGCGGCAGAGGCCGTGCAGTACCCGTTTGCCGCGCGTGTGGACGCGGATACGGGCAAGGTCACGCCGCTGCTGCAGGACAGCATTCCGGCATCAAGCGACACCACCCCAATCACCCGCGGCGAGGTCGCAGACCTGCTGGCGGACAGCCTTGTTGACCAGAGTGCAGCGGAACAGCCGGCGCTTGCGCGGTTCACTGATGTCACGCCGGGCAGCGCGCAGGCAGACGCGCTCGCCAAGCTGCACGACCGCGGTGTGCTGAACGGCTACGCGGAGGGCAGCTACCACCCGGATGCACAGATCACCCGTGCGGAGTTCTGCGTGATCGCGTCTGCGCTGTCGGACAATACCTCGTTGGATGGCGCGCCGTCGTTTACCGACGTGCCGGATGGCTACTGGGCGCGGGATGTGATTTCAAAAATGGCCGCGCAGGGCATCCTGCAAGGGGACGGCGAAGGCACATTCCGGCCGGAGGACCCGATCACCCATCAGGAAGCGACGCTGATTTTGCAGCGCCTTTCTGCAGTAGTTTAGCACGATTTAAGTAAAAAACAGAACAGAAAACAGAAAAGCGTCCATTTGGACGCTTTTCTTTCGCCTAAAATTTCTCGTAGTAGCCCTCGCCGCCGTTTGCCAGCGACTTGATTGCCTGCTCGCTGCGTGCGGCAGGGTCGTCCGCGATGGAGACCGCGTCGGTCAGCGTCTCACGGGTTTCGCGCGGCAGGTCGAAAAAGCGGTCCATGGCGCGCGTGTTGTGCCCCAACTCATTCAAAAAGGAAAAGGGGATGTCCGCGGACACCTGCTTTTTCCGGTCGTCTTTCATGCTGATCGCTCCTTTCGATTGCAGTATGTGCCGGAAGCATGGTATAATACAGAAATAACACGAAAAAGGAGCGCCGCTTGCAATGGAGCTTGCCAAAAATAAAATTTACCGGTGCCAGATCACGGACTATACTTCGGATGGCACGGGCTTTGCAAAAATCGAAGGCCGTGCAGTGTTTGTGCCGCGCACGGCGGTAGGGGATCAGTGCGATGTGCGCATTGTCAAGGTGACGAAAAATGTGGCGTTCGGCCGGGTGGAAAAGCTGGTCGTGCCGTCAGCGGCGCGCATCATGCCCGCCTGCCCGGTGGCGGATAAGTGCGGCGGCTGCTGCTATCAGCACATCACCTATGAAGAGGAACTGCGCGCCAAGGAGAAAAAAGTGCGCGACGCGCTCACCCGCATCGGTGGGCAGGACGGCGCGAAGCTGCTGGGCATCACGGGCGCGCCCACAACCGAGCACTACCGCAACAAGGCGCAGTATCCGGTCGGACGGGACAGGGACGGCAATATTGTCACCGGCTTTTACCGCCCGCGCAGCCATGATATCGTGCCGGTCGAGCAGTGCCTGATCCAGTCCGAAAAGGCCGACCGCATTGCGGCGGCGGTGCGCGGCTGGATGCAGGACTACGACGTACCGCCCTATGATTACGGCACAAAACGCGGCGCGGTGCGGCATATTTACGTCCGCGTGGGAGAAAAAAGCGGGGAAAGCCAGCTGACGCTCATCGCAGCGACGCGCAAAATGCCCGCGCTGGACGAGCTTACGCGCCGTCTGCGAGAGCAGGAGCCGTCTCTGACCGGTATTCTGCTCAACCACAACCAGCGGGGCGACAATGTGATCCTGGGCGATAAAACCGACGTGCTCTGGGGCGAGCCGATGCTGGAGGACCGGCTGTGCGGGCATTCGTTCCTGCTCTCGCCCGAAGCGTTTTACCAGGTCAACCACGCGCAGGCCGAAAAGCTGTACGCGTGCGCGCTTGACTTCGCGGAACTCACCGGACAGGAGACCGTAATCGACCTGTACTGCGGCGCGGGCACAATCACCCTTGCGCTTGCGGAACAGGCAAAGCAGGTAATCGGCGTGGAGATCGTGCCCGAGGCGGTGGAAAATGCAAAACAGAACGCGGCGCGCAACGGGATGGACAATGTGGAATTTCTGTGCGCGGACGCGGGGCAGGCCGCGCGCCAGCTGGCGCAGCGCGGCGTGGCGCCCGACGTGCTCGTGGTTGACCCACCGCGCAAAGGGCTGGACGAACTGGCGCGTGACGCGATCCTCAGGATGCTCCCGCCGCGGGTGGTATATGTGTCGTGCGACCCGGCAACGCTCGCACGCGATATCGCGGAGCTTTGCGGCGCAGGGTATGTGCTCGAGCGGGCGCAGGCGTTTGATCTGTTCCCACGGACAAACCATGTCGAGACGGTTGTCTTACTTTCCAAGGGAGAAATCGACTCGAAGAAAGTGCGTGTGGAGTTTTCTCTGGAGGACATGGATATGTCCGGGTTCCAGAAGGGTGCGACCTATGAGCAGATCAAAGCGTATGTGCTGAAACATACTGGCTTGAAGGTATCTTCTCTGTACATCTCCCAGGTCAAGCGGAAATGTGGGCTGGATGTTGGGCAGAACTATAATCTGTCGAAGAAGGAAGATGCCAAAGTGCCGCAGTGCCCGCCGGAAAAGGAAGCGGCGATTATGGATGCACTGAAGCATTTTCAAATGCTTGAATAGGGACCACTTCTTAATTAAAGACCAACTGCTATGATGGCGGTCGGTCTTTAATTCAAGCCGGTATTACTAGTGAAATGGTATGATTTTAGAATTGTTTGCGATTGATTCCCTTTGTTGACGGTCGCGCTTATCTAGGGTACAATTATACTGGATTGTTATAATAAGTTGAAATGAGGTATTAAACTATGGCTAAGGCCACTAAAAAAGATAAAGAGGTAACTTTGGAAACAGTTCTATGGAACTGCCGCGTGGCCTTGCGTGGTGTTGGCAGTACGGAAAAGAATCGAGATGCCGTCATTGGTCTGGCATTCCTGAAGTTTGCCGGAGATAAATTTGAAAAGCGCCGTGCAGAAATCAAAGAACAGTACGGTGATATTCCCGTGTTTTTGGAGAAGCATTCATTTTACAATGCGGTGAACGTGTTCTATTTAAAGGAGACTGCACGTTGGTCTTACATCGTCAAAAATGCGGGATCAAATGAAATTGCTGTGATCCTGGATCAGGCGATGTCTGATATTGAGGTAGATAATCCTTCGCTGAAAGGCGCTCTCGCACAGAATCTTTATGCCACCCTGGGCGCACCTAAGGAGAAAATCAAGGCACTGATCGATGAAGTAAATAAAATTTCCGAATCTCGCTTTCATGAAGAAGACTTGATTGGCCGCGTATATGAGTATTTTCTGCAGGTGTATGCGGCAAGTGGAACCAAAGAAGATGGCGAGTTTTATACACCGGCCTGCGTGGTGAAGCTGATTGCAGAAATGATTGAACCGTTCAGCGGGACGGTTTATGATCCCTGCTGTGGTTCTGGAGGCATGTTCGTGCAATCGCATAAATTTGTGGAACGTCATCAGGGCAACAGAGCAAATATTTCTGTCATTGGTCAGGAAAGCAACCCGGATACATGGCGACTCTGCAAAATGAACCTGGCTATTCGCGGTATCTCTCATAACCTGGGAGAAAAGAACGATTCGACGTTTACAAATGACCTTCACAAAGATCGAAAGTTCGATTACATCATGGCAAACCCGCCTTTTAACCTCAAAGGCTGGCGTGGCGAAGACGAGCTGACGGATGATCCGCGTTGGCATGGCTACACAGTTCCCCGCACTTCCAATGCCAACTATGCCTGGATTCTTCACATGATTTCCAAGCTGGATGTAAACCACGGTATTGCAGGTTTCCTGCTGGCTAACGGAGCATTAAACGATCCCGATGAATATGAGAACCGGAAACGACTGCTTCAGAATGATAAAGTGGAAGCAATTATCGTTCTTCCGCGCGATATGTTCTATTCCACCGATATTTCCGTAACCCTCTGGATTGTAAACATGAACAAAAAGGCTGGAACCGTGAACGGCAGGCAAGTTCGTGACCGCAGCGGTGAAGTGCTCTTTATGGATTTGCGTCGGTGGGACAGCAATATCGAGGAAATTGTTATCGACAAGGGCAAGAAAAAGAAGAAGACGGTTCTGACCGACGAGCAAATAGCAGAAGTTAAGCGCGTCTATAATAGCTGGCAGTCCGTGGACACAACGCTTTATCAGGATGTGCCGGAATTCTGTAAGTCGGTCAAAGTGCTGAAGAAAGACAAGGTCAACCCGGAGGATGTTTCCATCGAGGATAAAGACTGGTCCTTGGCGCCCAGCAAGTATATCGAATTTATTGATCATGATCTGGACATCGACTACAAAAAAGAAATGGCTCGAATTCAGGATGAAATGCGTCTGCTGCTGGCTTCAGAAGAACTCTCGCAGTCTATGTTGAAAGATGCTTTTAAGGGGATTGGTTATGGGATTGGGTAAGTACAAACTAGGAGAACTTATTCAAATTCATGACGAGAGAAATGTAGAACTCGCATATGGATTGAACGATGTTAAAGGGATTTCTATACAAAAAGAATTTATTGAAACTAAAGCAGATATGTCTGGAGTCTCGCTTAAACCGTATATTTTAGTAAAGCCAGGTTGTTTTGCTTATGTAACCGTGACATCACGAAATGGCGAAAAAATCACAATTGCACATAATAATACCAATAACACATATATTATTTCTTCCTCTTATATAGTTTTTAGGGTAAAACGAACAGATTTATTGCTACCGGACTATCTCTTTATGTATTTTAAACGTTCCGAGTTTGATCGGTATGCCCGTTACAATTCTTGGGGTTCTGCTCGAGAGACTTTCTCTTGGGAGGAAATGTGTGATATTGACATTGAACTTCCAGATATTGCTATACAGCAAAAATACGTTGACATCTACAATGCCATGCTGGAAAATCAACGCTGCTATGAAAGTGCACTGGAGGATTTAAAATTAGTCTGTGATGCCTACATTGAAGAACTAAGTAAAGATTACCAAAGTGTCACTATCGGACAATTTATTTTTCAGAGAGATCTGAGAAATGACGGTTCTTTAGGCGTATCCTCTGTTAGAGGAATTGCTACAAGCAAAGAATTTATTAATACAAAAGCAGATATGGAAGGAGTAGGACTTAATAATTATAAAGTTGTTGCTCCAGGTCAATTTGCATATGTTCCAGATACGTCAAGACGAGGAGATAAAATATCGTTAGCGTTGAATATTTCAGAAAATACTTATCTGGTTTCCTCTATCTCGATTGTTTTTGATACACAAAAAGATGTACTTTTGCCTGAGTATTTGATGCTCTTCTTTGTGCGAAGTGAATTTGACCGTTATGCTCGCTTCCACTCATGGGGAAGTGCCCGGGAAACATTTGATTGGTCCGAAATGTGTGATGTTCAGATTCCCATTCCAGATATTAAAATTCAGCAGTATATTGTTAATATTTA
>USSI01000060.1 GCA_900557315.1 uncultured Butyricicoccus sp.
AGACTTGCGTTTTTACCGGTGGCCGTCCGCCGCCCGGGCATCCGCAGCTGAATTTTCCGGCGTGTCTTTACTTCAGTCTCCATGAGTTGGGTCGTTCCTCCTTTGCTTGTGCCGCCCAGCCTCTTTGCCGGCGCGGCCGTTCCCGCTTTTCTTATATTAGGTTTATATATAAGCTGCGGGGCAGCCTCCGGGCTGTGGCGCGGCCCGAGAGGCGTTCGGCGCGGCGTTCTGTGGTGTTCCCGCCGCGGTTCCTTGCTCTGTCTTCAGCATATCATCCGTCCGGGGCCGGGTAAATTGCCAGAAATTAAGCCCCCGCAATCAAAATTAAAGATACCGCGCAGGCGCGGCAAAACGCCGCGCTATCATTTTTTAAACCGGCTTTCAAAAATTACACTTTTCTCCGCTCCGGGCGACCTGTAAAATAGAAACCGCATTCTTAAAAAATGTCACTTTACGCCGCGGCCTCGGTCCTGCATAATAAAAGCAGGTCCCGCACCGCGTCCTTTCGCCGGCGGTGCGGGCGGCTGTGGCGGCCTTGCGCGGGAAACGACTTTTCCAAATACAGGAGGAACGACGGAAATGTGGACGGAAGAAAGACTGAACAAAATGCTGACGACGCCGAGCGAGGCGCTGAGCTGGGAGCTGGGAAGGTTGGAGGGAGACATCCTGGTGCTGGGCGCGGGCGGAAAAATGGGGCCGACGCTGTGCGTTCTGGCAAAGAACGCGCTGCGGGCAGCGGGAGTGGAAAAGCGAGTCATCGCGGTGTCGCGCTTCAGCGACCCGCTGGTGGTGGAGCTGCTGCGGGAGAACGGGGTGGAGATGATCAGCGCGGACCTGCTGGCGCCCGGCGCGCTGGACAGCCTGCCGGACGCGGAGAACATCATCTACATGGCGGGCAAAAAGTTCGGCACGGACGGCAATGAATACGCCACCTGGGCGATGAACACCTGGCTGCCCAGCCGGGTGGCCGAGCGGTACCAAAACAACCGCATCGTGGTGTTCTCCAGCGGGAACCTGTACCCGAAGGTGGGTGTGCACAGCGGGGGTGCCACGGAGGAGACGCGGACGGAGCCGGTGGGCGAGTACTGCATGTCCTGCCAAGGGCGCGAGCGGATGTTCGAGTACGCGGCAAAGACCTACGGCACGCGGGTGGCGGTGTACCGTTTGAACTACGCGGTGGACCTGCGGTACGGCGTGCTGTACGATATGGCCCACAACATCCTGGAGGGAAAACCCATCAGCATCACCACGCCCAGCTTCAACTGCATCTGGCAGGGGGACGCCAACGAGGCGGCGCTGCGTCTGCTGGGGCATGCCTCGGCGGAGGTGTTCACGCTGAACGTGACGGGGCCGGAGACCGCGGGCGTACAGGAGACGGCGAAAAAGCTGGGCGCGCTGCTGGGCAGAGAGCCCGTATTCACAGGGGAGGCGTCGGACACGGCGTATCTGAACAACGCGGGAAAGATGTTCCGGCTGTTCGGCTATCCCACGGTGCCGCTGGAAACGCTGATCGAATGGTAGGCGCAGTGGATTTTGGACGGAGGGCGCGCATTGGGCAAGCCCACGCACTTTGAAGAGAGGAAAGGGAGCTATTGAGTATGGGACGGCATGAAGAAGCGCTGAAGATCCTGCACGGAGGCACGGTCATCCCGGCCATCCCGCTGGTTCTGGACGAAAACCGGAAATTCAACGAGGCGGGCCAGCGCACGCTGATCCGGTATTATCTGGACGCTGGGGTGGGCGGGCTGGCGGTGGCGGTGCACACCAGCAGAGTGTCGATAAAGACGGACAGCATCTGCACCAGGCCCTGCTTGGCCGGGTGGGATACGTCCGCAGTCGCCGCCGCATTCGGGGCAGAACCCATACCGGCTTCGTTGGAGTACAGGCCGCGCTTGATGCCTTCCATCATGCAGGAGCCGGCAAAGCCGCCGAAGATCGCGGAAAAGTCAAACGCGCTGGCAAAAATATTGCCGAACACGGTGGGCACGAGGTTGAGATGGGTGATGATGACAAACAGGGCGATCGCAACATAAAGCACACCCATCACCGGGACCAGCGCGCCGGTGATCTTGGTCAGGCGCTTGGCGCCGCCCAGCACGCAAAGCGCAAACAGGAGCGCCAGGATGATGCCGATAACCAGCGGGGTGCTCTCGCCATAGAACGAGAAGCCGGAGAACGCCGACTGCAGGTTGTAGGAGGCGAGCATGTTGTAACCGACCGCATAGGTCAGAATGATGATGATCGCAAAAATAACACCCAGCCAGCGCTGATGCAGGGCGGTCTCAATATAGTACGACGGGCCGCCGTAGCTCGAGCCGTCCTTGTTGCGGCGTTTGTAAATCTGCGCCAGCGTGGACTCGACAAATGCGGATGCGCCGCCCAGGATCGCGGTGACCCACATCCAGAATACCGCGCCGTAGCCGCCGATGCAGATCGCGGTCGATACGCCGACAATGTTGCCCGTGCCGACACGGGACGCCGTGGAAACCATCAGCGCGCCGAACGAGGACACACCGCCCTCCGTCCTGGGCTTTTCGGACAACACGCGGAAGGTCTCGCGCAGCAGGCGCACCTGAATAAACCGGCTCCGGAACGTAAAGATCAGTCCCGCCGCCAGCAGCAGCAGGGGGACCCACGGCATGTAAAGCACGCCGCTGATCGTTGTAATCACGGAGTCGATGCTTGCGAGGACAGGGTTCATGAATTATCACTCTTTCCTTTTCTTCTTTTCTTTTTCATAGTGCAATGTTTTCTCAACTTTATTAGTTTACGTTATCCTTCAATAAATTGCAATTAAATTTTGCATATCGCTTTATCTTTTGTGCATTTTCCCCATTTTCCTGCTCCCTATCCATGCAAAAAGCCTTCGGAGGCCTGTCTCCGAAGGCTTTTTATCCCCTGTTTCTCCGTGCTTCCTGCTGTATCCCTGCTTGCCGCCGGCGGCGCAGACCCTGTGCGCCCGGCAGGAATCCGGCTGCCCGCCGCCTGTTCAGCTGCGGCGCACCTCCGCCCAGGTCCCTGTGCGGTTTGACTCCTCAATGGCATCCAGTGTAAGCACAACCTCCAGGCCGTCCGCACCCGTGACAAACGGCTCGGTGTCTTCCGTAATACAGCGGACAAACAGGGCGTCGATATCGGTCCGTTCGGTTTCGCTCTGCGCCGGCACGAAGGGCAGGTCATAATAGGCGGTCGTTCCATCCGCATATTCCACCACTACCGGATGATCCTCCCGATAGAGCGTAATGACGCCTTTGGTGCCGAACAGCTGCGTCGTACGATCCTTTCCGCTCATGCTGGTCCAGCTGGTCACCAGCAGGCCGACCACACCGTTTTCCATCTCCACAATGGACATTGCATTGTCGTCCAGTTCAATCGGGGTGCCGTCCGGCTTGCATTTCGCGAGCGTCGGCGTGTAGGACAGCACGCGCTTGTACCGCGAACCGACCATGTAATGCATCAAATCCACGCGGTGCGAGCCGACGTCGCTCATCACGCCCCTGCCGCTCATCTGGCGGCTGAAATACGCGTTGTTGATCCCATCCACCGACGCATATTCCGGGCCTTTGGTGCCCAAAAACGTCCGGAAAGTCAGCAGCCGGCCGATCTCGCCCTTCTCCAACAGTTCCTTCGCCTTGATATGCGGGGCATACCGGCGCTGGTTGTGCGAAATCATCAGCTTTCTTCCCGTTCTGCGGGACGCTTCAATCATCGCACGTGCATCATCCGCATTCGCCGCCATCGGCTTTTCGCACAGCACATGCTTGCCCGCTTCCATCGCCTTGATCGCAAGTTCACAATGCGAACGCGCAGGCGTGCAGATAACCGCCGCCCCGGTTGCAGGGTCTGCCAACGCTTCCGCAAGCGATTCATAAGCCTTCCCGCCGTATTTTGCAGCGGCCGCCGCCGCGCGGCCAGGCATACCGTCAAAAAAGCCGTACACCTCTGCATCCGGATTGTCAGTCAACGCCGGAATATGGCGCAGGCCGGCAATGCCGCCGCAGCCAATAATCAATATTTTTACCATGCCGCTTCCTCCTGTCCTACATACCGAGATACGCCTTCTGCACATCTTCCGAGTGTAGCAATTCCGCCGCGGTTCCGCTCAGCACGATCTTTCCGGTCTCGAGCACATACGCGCGGTCGGATATCTTGAGCGCAACGCGCGCGTTCTGTTCCACCAGCAGCACGGTGGTCCCCATATCCCGGATGCGCTGAATCAAATGGAAGATTTCTTTCACAACCATCGGCGCAAGGCCCATGGAAGGCTCGTCCAGCATCATCAACCGTGGTTTTCCCATCATCGCGCGGCCTACTGCCAGCATCTGCTGCTCGCCGCCGGACAGCGTACCCGCCGCCTGCGCACTGCGCTCCTCCAGGCGCGGAAAGAGCTCATATACGGTCTTCAGTGTCTGCTGATTGGCCTCTTTCGACTGCAGATAGCCACCCATCAACAGGTTATCCAGCACGGAAAACTCCGGGAATACCTGACGGCCTTCGGGCGATAGCACGATCCCGTTTTTCACCTTGGTCTGCGTATCCCATCTGGAGATATCCTGATCCGCATAATATATTTTGCCGCCGTTCAAGTCTTTCAGCCCCGCGATGGTGTTCATTGTCGTGGTCTTTCCGGCGCCGTTCGCGCCGATCAGGGTGACGATTTCGCCCTCTCCCACCTCAAAGGAGATATCACGCAGCGCATTGATGCTGCCGTAATTGGATACCACATGTTCCAGCCGCAGTAATGCCATCGCTCAGTCATCCTCCTTTCCCAGGTAGGCCTCAATCACCTGCGGATTGCTGCGCACCTCTGCCGGTTCGCCTTCCGCCAGCATCTCGCCGTAGTTGAGGACATACAGGCGCTCACATACGTTCATGACGAATTTCATATCGTGCTCGATCAGCAGAATCGTATAGCCGAGCTGCTTGAGATTGCGCACCATTTCGAGCAGCTCTGCGGTTTCCTGCTCGTTCATGCCGGCGGCAGGTTCGTCCAGCAAAAGCAGCTTCGGATTGGTCGCCAGGGCGCGCGCAATCTCCAGCCGGCGCTGCTTGCCGTACGGCAGAGAGGTTGACAGCGCATACCGGTCTTCCCACAGACCCATCAGCCGCAGGATTTCTTCCGCGCGCTCGTTGCACGCCGTTTCCTCGCGGCGCTTTTTCGGGGTGTAGAAGATGGCGTCCACCAGACCGGCCCTGGTGTGGCCGTGCATGCCCAGCAGCACGTTGTCCAGCGCGCTCAGCTTGGGGAACAGCCGGATGTTCTGAAAGGTGCGGGCGAAGCCGCGGCGCGCAATCAGGAACGGCTTCATGCCGGTAATGTCCTCCCCGTCCAGCGCGACCTTTCCCTCGGTGGGCGTATAGATGCCGGTGATGATGTTGAACAATGTGGTCTTGCCTGCGCCGTTTGGTCCGATGATGCCGACGATCTCGCCCTGTTCAATATGGATATTGATATTGGACAGCGCTCGCAGGCCGCCGAACTTCTGAGTGACCCCGGTCACCGTCAGGATACTGCTCACTTTGCTTCACCCGCCTTTTGCTGTTCTTTCTGTTTCGCACGCTGCTTGATATACTTGAAGTTGACGTTGCCCAGAATGCCGTCCGGCTTGACCATCATCAGCACGACAATGATGATGCCGTAAACCAGATTGCGGTATTCCGCCATCGCGCGGATGGTTTCCGGCAGGATGGTGAGGATGGATGCGCCGAGGATTGTGCCCGGGATCGAACCCAGGCCCCCGAAGATCGCCATAATCAGCATGTCGGTCGAAGCCGCGGTCGTAAAGCCGGATGGGTCGATAAAGCTGATATAGTGCGCATAAAACGCGCCCGCCACGCCAACCATCATGGTCGAAATCAGAAAGACCATGATCTTATACTTGACTACGTTGACGCCCATGGAAGCCGCTGCCAGATCGTCATCGCGGATTGCCATAATCGCAAGCCCGACGCGCGAATGGACAATCGAAAATATGATGACTGCGGACACCACCACCAGCACCAGCATGACATAGTAGATCTGGCGGTTGGAGGACAGGTCGATGCCGAAAAAGTTGGGCGAAGGGATGCCCGCGATGCCCAACGGGCCGCGGGTCAGGTCCATCCAGTTCATCTCAACCAGACGGACAATTTCGCAGAAGCCCAGCGTAACGACAGTCAGAAAATAACCTTTCAGGCGCATGGTGGGCAGCGCAACCAGCAGGCTGAGCAGGCCTGCCATCAATGCTGAGGCAATCATGCACATCCCCATGCCCCAGCCCATCTGCGTGGCCAGGATGGCTGCGGTATACGCGCCGATGCCCCAGAACGCAGCCTGTCCAAGGGTCATCAGGCCCAGGAAGCCGGTCAGCAGGTTCAGGCTGAGCGCGATCATGACATACATCATGCACACGGTTACAATGCGCAGAATATAGGCCGACGAAAACACCCAAGGAAAAACAATAAGTGCTGCAACCAGCGCTACCGCTATCTTCCCCATGTTTTTGGCTATGATTTCAAGCAGTCTGTTCATGATCTTCCGCCTCCTTACACCTTATTGGCCTTTTTCCTGCCGAACAGGCCCGCCGGCTTGAACAGGATCACCAGGATCAGGATGGCAAACGCGATGGCATCGCGGTAGCCCGCGCTGATATAGCTTGCGCCCAGCGTCTCAAACAGGCCGACCAGCAGGCCGCCCACCATAGCGCCCGGCAGCACGCCGACACCGCCCAGCACGGCGGAAGCCATGGTCTTCATGCCGACGGTAAAACCGGCATTGATATCAATCGACTGATAATACATGCCCACCATGGTTCCCGCCACTGCGGCAAGCATGGAGGAGATGAAAAATGTCAGTGCAATAATCAAATTTACGTTGATCCCCATCAGCTTGGCAGCGTCTGCATTCTGCGCCGTGCAGCGCATGGCCTTGCCGAGTTTGGTGCAGTAGGTGAGCAGGGAAAGCAGCACCATTAAAACCAATGCGACCGCCAGGATCACCAGCTGGCTCGAGTTGATCGCCGTGTCTCCGATATAAAATCTGCCGAAGTCGATCATATTGGGATACGGCTTGGTCTGGCTGCCGAAAAACAGCAGGATCACATTGTCGATAATCGTCGAGACGCCCATCGTAGCGATCAGGCCGGTCAGCTTCGGCGCTTTTTTCGCGCGCAGATGGGAAAGCACAATCCGGTCCATGGCGAAGCCGACTGCACCCGTCAAAATAATACTCAAAATAAACGCCAGGATAAAATGTCCGCCAAGGCCGAGATAAACCATCAGTGTAATGTATCCGCCCAGCATGTAAATGGATCCGTTGGCAAAGTTAACAAGTTCCAGCACGCCGAACACCATGGTAAAACCGATAGCAACCAACGCATAGGTGCTTCCGATTGTCAATCCATTCAAAATCTGTTCCAGCAGCATTTCAGCACCGTCCTTCTTTTAGAGTCGAGGGAATATACGGGGTTGTTTCCCCCGAATCCTCCTTGCCCGCATCCGCAGGCGGGTGCATGCCGGAGGAAGCGGCGGG
>USSI01000061.1 GCA_900557315.1 uncultured Butyricicoccus sp.
TGAAGATGGACGCCGAGGCCAACAACGTCCGCGGTAAGGAGGCTGTCATCTCCGCCGCTGACTCCAAGGTGAAGGTCCTGCTGATCCCCACCAACGAGGAGCTCATGATCGCCATGGACACCGCCGCCATCGTGAAATAATTTCGTCAAAATACTGCAGTATTTTGACGAGTTGGGGCTGCACCCTGCTGCGCACACTTACGTTGTTCGCACACTTGCAGGGTGAGCGGAGTTTTTCCCGCCGCACATGTCGCCGGGAAAAACGGACTCAATTTGTGCAATTCCAGTTGGAATTGCACAAAGATGAAGACAAGAAAAGGGACTCTCGTTGGAGGGTCCCTTTTTCAATACGGAGGGGGGAAATCATTGATGCAGCTCAATACGCTGAGCATGGTGCATGACTTCCTGACGCGGACGGTGAAGCCCGGAAGCGTCTGCGTCGACGCCACGGCGGGCAAGGGGCGGGACACCGCGCTGCTGTGCCGCCTGACAGGGGAGCAGGGCAGGGTGCTTGCGTTTGATATCCAGGCAGACGCGGTCCGGCAGACGCGGGCGCTGCTGGCAGAGCAGGGGCTGCACGCTGAGGTGATACAGGACAGCCACGCGAACATGGCGCGGTATGCCTCGCCCGGCACGGTGGACTGCATTGTGTTCAATTTCGGCCGCCTGCCGGGCGGCGACCCCAATATCTTTACCACCGCCGAAACCTCGCTCCCCGCGATCGACGCAGGGCTTGCGCTGCTGCGCCCGGGCGGCGTGATGGCGCTCGCGCTGTACTACGGCAAGGAAAACGGCTATGGGGAGCGGGACGCGGTGCTGGCGCACCTTCGCGCATTGGACGATCGCGCGTATACCGTGCTTGCCTGTGACTGGCTGAACCGGAAGAACGACCCGCCGCTGCCCATTTTTATCTGGAAAGATTAGCGGCGGTATGGTATACTTTTGCCAAAGGAGGGAATGCACAATGCCATGGTGCCCCAAATGCAAGTCAGAATACCGGGAGGGCTTCACCGAATGCGCGACCTGTCATATGCCGCTGGTGGACGAACTGCCCGAGGAGGATGAAACCCGGGTACAGGATACGGTGCAGGCCGAACCGGCGGAGGAAACCGTGCAGATCGCAAACCCGATTGCGGTTTACACGTCGGAACGGCGCATTGACGCGGAAATGATCCGGGATATGCTGCAGGACAGCGGGATCGCGGCGGGGATGCGCCAGGTGATGATCCAGCAGTCCGGCGCGGTCAGCGGCAGGCGCGCGCGGTACGGCGTGGAACTGGTCGTGGACGCCGCGGATACCGCCCGTGCGCGCCAGCTGATCGACGAGATGAAGCAGGCGCTCGAAGCGGAACAGATGGATGAGGACGAGCTGGCGCGGCTGGCGGAGGAGCAGGCGATGGAAATGCCGGAGCAGCCGGTGGAAGACAACGCCTCGTTCAAGCTGCTGCCGGTTGTGGCGGCGGTTATCGTCGTCGCACTGGTGCTGCTCTGGCTGGTTGCACGGTAAGGGGGAACGGTATCATGCCATGGTGCCCCAAATGCCGGGCGGAGTTCCGCGAAGGCTATACCGAATGCAATACCTGCCATATCCCGCTGATAAACCACAAACCGGACGGGACCGGGCAGATACCGGAACCCGATCCGGCGGAGGAGAAAACGCAGCGCAAAGCGCGCAGGAAGCAGCGTCTGCTGCGCATCCTGCAAACGGTGATCGTGCTGCTGCTGGCGCTGGCGGTGGTATTCCTGCTGCAGGATATGGGAGCATGAAAAAAAGAGTGCGTTTGGAACGCACTCTTTTTGTTTGCAATTTTACTGGATGTCGTCGAACAGGCCGGTGAAGTCGAAGGTCGCAAAGTAGTCCTTCGGGGTTTCCGCACGGCGGATCATCTCGACCGAGCCGTCCTCGCGGAGCAGCAGCTCCGCCGAACGCAGCTTGGCGTTGTAGTTGTAACCCATCGAGTAGCCGTGCGCGCCCGTGTCATGGATATACACGTAGTCGCCGATCTCGATTTCCGGCAGGTTGCGGTCGATCGCGAACTTGTCGTTGTTTTCACACAGGCCGCCGGTCACGTCATAGGTGTGGTCGTGCAGGGCGTTCTCCTTGCCGAGTACGGTGATGTGGTGGTAAGCGCCGTACATCGCCGGACGCATCAGGTTGGCCGCGCAGGCGTCCAGACCCGCATATTCCTTGTAGGTGTGCTTCTGGTGGATGCACTGGGATACGAGCGCGCCGTAAGGCCCGAGGATAAAGCGGCCCATCTCGGTGTAGATGGCCACGTCGCCCATGCCCGCGGGGACGAGGACCTCGTCAAATGCGCGGTGCACGCCTTCGCCGATTGCCATGATGTCGCTCGGCTCCTGGCTCGGACGATAGGGGATGCCCACGCCGCCGGACAGGTTGATGAACGCGATGTGCACGCCGGTCTCGCGCTGCACCTCAACCGCCAGGTGGAACAGGATGCGCGCCAGCGCCGGGTAATACTCGTTTGCGACCGTGTTGGACGCAAGGAACGCATGGATGCCGAAATGCTTGACGCCCTTGGACTTCATATACTGGAAGGCTTCGATCAGCTGCTCGCGGGTCATGCCGTACTTGGCTTCCTGCGGGGTGTCCATGATCTCGTTGTCCAGCACGAAGTCGCCGCCCGGGTTAAAGCGGCAGGACATGGTTTCCTTCCACTCGCCGATCTTGTCGTAAAAGTCCAGATGGGTGATATCGTCAAAGTTGATGATCGCGTCCAGATCAGAGGCGAGCTTGTAGTCCTCCGCCGGGGTCACGTTGGAGGAGAACATGATCTCAAGGCCCGTGATGCCGCAGGCGCGGCTCATCTGCAGCTCGGGCAGGCTCGAGCAGTCGCAGCCGAAGCCCTCCTCGTGCAGGATCTGGAGCAGACGGGGGGTGGGGGTCGCCTTGACGGCGAAGTATTCCTTGAATCCGGGGTTCCACGCAAACGCGGCCTTGACCTTGCGCGCATTCTCGCGGATGGCCTTTTCGTCGTAGATATGGAACGGGGTGGGGTAGGTCTTTACAATTTCCTGCACCTGCGGCAGGGTTAAAAAGGGTTTCTTTTCCATTCGGTTTGTTCGCCTTTCCTTAGTGGGGGTTATTCGTCGGATTGTTTGCCGAGGATACGTTCGAAACGGCGGCGCATATCGTCCTCAATGCGCTGCGTTTCGATCTGGTCGATATCCGTAATGCGGCCGTCCCGCACAACGACAACCATGCCCTCAGCCAGCATGGCGGGCGCATCCGTACGGGGGAAATTGACCATTTTGTCGCCGATCTCGACAACAACATAATCGCCCTCGAAGCGATCTACGATACCGGTCTGTTTCATGCAGCATTCTCCTTGCTTGAAGATGACGTTGGGTTGAGCGGGAGGACGACGGTACCGCTCTGCGCGGTAATACGGACATCGTCTACGCCCGCAAGGGACAGGTTTTGCAGCGTTTGTTCACTGGGATGACCATAGTCATTGTCCACGCCGCAGGAGATAACAGCAACGGATGGATGGACGGCGCGCAGGAAGTCCTCGGATGAAGAAGTTGCGGCGCCGTGGTGCCCAACCTTGAGCACATCACAGGTGAGGGACGGATGGTGGGCCAGCAGGGAATCCTCTGCCGGGCCTTCCGCATCGCCCATGAATAATATGTCCTGATCCCCTGCACGGAACAGGGTAATCAGAGAACGGTTATTGAGATTGCTGTCCGGCACATCATCAGCCGGACCGAGGAAAGTGAGCGAAGCGCCGGAATCGAACACCAGCTCATCCCCGTCCGCGGGGATGGCGGGCTGGACGCCGGCCTGCTCGAGCGCATCCAGCATGCCGGAATAGGTTGCGGTGTTCTGGGTTTCCGGACCCATATAGAAATGTTCGATCGGGAACGCTTCGATCACCTGCGCCATGCCGCCGATGTGGTCGGCATGGGGATGGGTGGCTACGGCAGCGTATAGTTCGGTCACGCCAAGTTCTTCGAGGTAGCGCACAACAATGCCGCCGCCGTCCGCCGTACCCGCGTCGATCAGCACGGCCTGCCCGCCGGAAAGCAGGAGCGCGGCGTCGCCCTGGCCGACGTCGATAAAGTGGACGGCGGTCTCCCCGGTCAGCTCGCGCTGGGGACGAAGTTCATCGGCCGCATACAGCCCGCCGGTCAGTGCGAGTACCAGGGCTGCCGCAGCCCATAAAATTCGCCGGATTTTCTTTTTCATTTATTCCTCGCAGGTGCGGTAGGTATCGAACTTGTCAGTGATTTCCTTTTCCGGCGCAGGGGTCAGCAGGCTGACGACAATGATCGCAATCAGGCCGCAGACAAAGCCGGGTACGATTTCGTACAGCTCGAAGATGCCGCCGGAAAGCTGCGCCCAGACAAGGTCAACCACGCCGCCGACGATGATGCCGGCGTATGCGCCGTACTTATTGGTGCGGCGCCAGAACAGCGAGCAGATGACCAGCGGGCCGAATGCGGAGCCAAAGCCGGCCCAGGCATATTCCACCAGGAGCACCGTGCTGTCTTGGTTGGTGGCGATCAGCACTGCGATGATGGCGACCGCCATAACGCAGCCGCGCGAAACCCACATCAGTTCCTTTTCGGTTGCGTTCGGACGGATCTTGTTGTGATAGAAGTCCTCGGTGATGGCGGAGGCGGTTACCAGCAGCTGGCTGTCCGCCGTGGACATGATGGCCGCCAGAATAGCGGACAGGAAGATGCCTGCGATAAATACCGGGAAAATACGGCTGACCATGTTGATGTAGATGGTTTCCTCGTTGCCTGCGATGTCCAGCAGGCCGTCGCCGAGGAACATGCGGCCGGATACGCCGATCATGACCGCAGCGGTCAGCGAAATCAGCACCCAGACCGTTGCAATGCGGCGGGACTTTTTGATCGCCTTAGGCGATTCGATGCCCATGAAGCGGACCAGGATATGCGGCTGGCCGAAGTAGCCGAGGCCCCATGCGACCAGGGAAATGATGCCAATCGCGGTATAGGGGGTGTGCGTTGCGCCGTCCACGAACATATTCAGGAAGTCCGGGTTAAACGCTTCCACCTGCGCAAAAAAGTCGGACGGGCCGCCCATCGAGCCGATCGCGATGGTGGGGACTGCAAGCACGCAGAAGAACATCAGAAGGCCCTGGAAAAAGTCGGTCCAGCAGACCGCGAAAAAGCCGCCCGCAAAGGTGTAGGAGATGACCACGACCGCGCCGATCAGCAGCGCCGCAAGATACGGAAGGCCGAAAACCGAAGAGAACAGTTTGGCGCAGGATACAAAGCCGGACGCCGTGTAGAACAGGAAAAATACCAGGATGAAGATGGCCGCAATGACCGAAATCATGCCGCTTTCGTCCTTGAAGCGGTTCTTGAAGAACTGCGGCAGCGTGATGGCGTCGTCCGCCACCTTGGTATACTGGCGCAGCGGCTTGGCAACCAGCAGCCAGTTGAGGTAGGTGCCGATGGCAAGGCCGATGGCGATCCAGCCGGCGGAAATACCGGACAGATACGCCGCGCCCGGCAGGCCCATGAGCAGCCAGCCGGACATATCCGAGGCCTGCGCGCTCATCGAGGTGACCCACGAGCCAAGCGAACGCCCACCGAGGAAATACTCGCTTGTGGTGCGGTTTTTGCCGACAAAATACATACCGATACACAACATGAAAATCAGGTATGCACCGAATGCAACAATCGTTAAAATGCTATCAGTGTTCATGTAATTTTACCCTCCCAAATTTCATGTTTATTATACATGGAATTGCGTATTTTTGCAAGAACGCAGGGAGAGAATTGCGCCGCCCGTTAAAAATATACACTTTGCACAATTTTGAGATTGTTTTTCCTGAAACAGTTATTGGAAACGATGCCTTTTCTCTGGCTGCACGCGCTGTTGTGCGCCAATAGGGCAGCGGCGCGGAACCGGTCCTCTTTGCCAATATAAAAAAGGGCTGCCGTTTCAGGCAGCCTTTCAGATGTGCAGGGTTACAGTTTCATGGCGCGGGCCAGCTTGCTTTCCGGCTCGGGGATGAGGGAAAGGTGGCCGGCCAGTTCGGCGGCCAGATCGTGGAACGCCTGTTCGCCGCCTGCGACATATTCGAGTTCGATCTCGCACAGCGGGGCGGTGCGCCCACCGTGGCGGAGCGTGCCCTCATCGAGCGCCAGCTCGCAGACCGTGTCGCCCTCCTGCAGCAGCACGGCACAGCGGCGGAAGTCCACGTTGCAGATCATTTCGAGCGGGGCGGCAAGCGCCTGCTCGCACAGCCCGCGCGGCGCGCCCTTGTTCGGCAGGGCCCGCAGCCCTTCCTGCACGGTCTGCGCGTCGCACTGGTATTCCTCGTGGGCGCGCATCCCGTCGGGGGTGTTTTCGTTGCGCAGTTTGAGGCAGCAGACACTGCGGTCGTTTTCCCGCCGCAGGCGCAGCGCGCCCTGCTGCCGGCGCAGCAGTCCATCCAGCGTGTCGAAATACTGGGACTGCATGTGGATGGTACGGCTTTGGCTGCCGATGCGGGAGGAGGCCCACAACAGCGCCTGACCGAGCAAATATTCATCCGCGCGCCACTTGTATTCCTTCTCCATGGTTTTGTTCATTCCCGCACCTGTCCGTTTCCGTAAATGATGAATTTGGTGGTGGTCAGCGCGGTCAGCCCCATCGGGCCGCGCGCGTGCAGCTTCTGGGTGGAAATGCCGATCTCCGCGCCGAAGCCGAACTCAAAGCCGTCGGTAAAGCGGGTGGAGGCGTTGACATAGACCGCCGCCGCGTCCACTTCGTCCAGGAACCGCTGGGAGGATTCGTAATCGCGGGTGACGATGCATTCCGAGTGGCCGGTGTTGTACGTGTTGATGTGCCCGATCGCCTCATCGAGCGAATCGACGACCTTGCACGAAATCTCATAGCCGAGATATTCGCGTCCGTAATCTTCCTCGGTCGCGGGGAGGACGGCGGAGCCGAGGATCCCCATGGTGCGCGGGCAGCCGTGGATTTTCACGCCGCTCGGCGCGAGGCCTGCTGCCGCCATGGGCAGGAACTGCGCCGCGACATCCTTGTGCACCAGCAGGCTTTCCGCCGCGTTGCACACGCTCGGGCGCTGGCACTTGGCGTTGACCAGGATGCGCGCGGCCATGTCGAGGTCGGCAGAGGCGTCCACGTAAACGTGGCAGTTGCCGGTGCCGGTCTCGATGACCGGCACGGTCGCGTTCATCACGACCGACTGGATCAGCCCGGCGCCGCCGCGCGGGATGAGCACATCCAGATAGCCGCTCAGCTTCATCATCTGGTTTGCGCTGTCACGCGAGGTGTCCTCCACCAGGTTGATGGCGTTTTCCGGCAGCCCTTCGGCGGCGAGCGCCGCGCGCATCAGCTGCGTCAGGCACATGGAGGAGTGGAACGCCTCCTTGCCGCCGCGCAGCACGCAGACGTTGCCGCTCTTCATGGCCAGCACCGCTGCGTCGGAG
>USSI01000062.1 GCA_900557315.1 uncultured Butyricicoccus sp.
GGGAATCTGGGCGGATGAGGGGATCAGCGGTACGTCAACCGCGAAACGCAAACAGTTCTGCGCGCTGATGTGGGCGGCAGAAAACGGCGAGATTGACCTGATCCTGACCAAGGAGGTCTCGCGCTTTGCGCGTAATACGGTTGATACACTGAGGTATACCCGGAAACTGCGGGAGTGGGGCGTTGGTGTATTGTTTTTGAACGATAATATTGACACGCGCGCAGGCGAGGGGGAATTCCGCCTGACCATCATGGCGAGCGTGGCGCAGGAGGAGAGCCGAAAAACATCCGAACGGGTCAAATGGGGGCAGCGCCGTTCGATGGAGCGCGGGGTGGTGTTCGGTGCGCCGGCTCCATACGGGTACTGCTTGCAGGGCGGTGTATTGACCGTGCGCGAAGAGCAGGCAGAGGTCGTACGCCGCGTGTACCACCTGTTTCTGGACGAAGGGCAGGGGACACATGTGATTGCACGTCAGCTGACTGCGGCCGGAATCCCTACACCGAAAGGGAAATCGTCGGCATGGTCATCAACCATGGTGCTGCGGCTGCTGCGCAACGAAAAATATTGCGGAGACCTGCTGCAGAAAAAGACCTGCACACCGGATTTCCTGACGCACAAAAAGGTGCGCAACGATGGGCTGGAGGAACAGGTGTACCTGCGCGATCACCATGCGCCGATCGTCAGCCGGACGGTGTTCGAGTCGGTGCAAAGCGAACTGGCACGCCGCGCCCGGGCACCGGCGCGGCATTCGGCGCGGTACTGGTGTTCCGGAAAGCTGCGGTGTGGCGTATGTGGCCGCGCACTTACGGCACGGCGCTCGGTGCGCCGGGATGGATCGGTCCATATCCGCTGGTCGTGCCGGAACTGTGGCGGCAGTACCATTCCGGGTGAAACGATTTGTGCCTGTGTGCGCAGGGCGCTGCATGCCTGTGTGCCGGAAACAGAACAGGCAGTCGCGGCTCTCTGTACCGCGTGGCGCGCCGCGGAAAAAGCAGCGGATGGTCAGGCGGTACCCCCAGCAGAGTGGGCGCGGCGTGCCGCAATGCTGCACAGGCTGTTGGAAACGAGCTTGCCGGTTTACGGGCAGACGGTACGCCTGATTGAAATTGCTGCTCCTGAGGTGCACATCCATTTTTATGGTTCCAGCATGAAAAATCCGGTTGTAATTAACAGGGAGACCATGGAAATGATGGATGCCGGATTAGACAGACGAAAGGGGTAATTACATCCTGCTACAGCAGAATAATGTCGAATTTTGTCGAAAAATATATGGATATTGCGCTTGAACCGCCGACCAATATATGTAAAAATAAAGTTGGAAGGCCGGTGATATTACCAGTCTGCAAGATTACCAAAGGAGATAAGAGATGGAGGAAGAGAAAGAGAGGCGCCGCGTTTTGTTGGCTTGTGCGGATCAGAAGTTTTTACTGCACGTACAGAAGCTGCTGGAGGAGGACGGACGTTTTGAAGTGGTCGGTTGTGCGGTTGATGGCGAACAGGCATGGCGGCTGTTTCAGAAGCATACCCCTGCGCTGACTGTGGCGGACACGGAACTACCATATCTGGACGGTCTGGTTTTATCCCGCCGCATCCGTACGGAAAAGGGGAGGGCGGCAAGTATCTTGCTGATTAGCGCGTTTTCGGGTTCACAGATTTACCGGGAATGCACATTGCTTCAGATCGATGCTTTGACCACCAAACCGATCCGTTCCGGGGCGCTGTATGAGCGCATCTGCCTGCTGGATCAATGCCTGCAGCACGATCCTTTTGAACTGCGCATTGCCCAGATACTGCGCGAACTGGGCATGTCAGAGGAGACGAAGGGCTATCGGTATACGATCCGAGTGATCTGCCTGTATCGGAAAGCGGAGCAGGCAGGGATCACAAAGGAAATCTATCCGCAGGTAGCGAAGGAGATGGGCACCGACAGGGAGAAAATAGAGCGCGATATGCGTTATGCCATCAGCAGGGTCTGGCGGCACTGTGATCGTGCGCTGCTCGAGCGCTATTTTGGCCGGGAACGGGTCAGAAAGTGTAAAAGTATTGGCAACCGTGCGTTCTGTGCGGCCTTGCTTCAGTATTTGCGGCAGGAAGAAAATTTGTGGTAAAATCCTTAAACAAGCCTTGAGAGATTCCGTTCCGCTATGCTATAATAGGGGCGCGAAAACTACAGGGACAAAGAAGGATAGGGAAATGCAGCAGGGAAAACACAGCGATCCGATTTCAATGACGGAGCGGCAGCAGACAGCAAAAGAAAAGTGCAGGAGGCTGCTGCTGATTGTATTCGCCTCAATCATTATGGCAGCCAACATCCAGAGCTTTGTAGACGCGGGCGGTCTGTTTCCCGGCGGCTTCAATGGTTTGACGCTGCTGATCCAGCGCAGTGCGCAGCAGTTTGCAGGGATTACGCTCCCGTTTACGGCAATCAATTTTGCACTCAATGCAGTACCGGCGGTTATCAGTTACAAAATGATCGGCAAACGGTTTACAATGTATTCCTGTTTGGTAATCGTGCTGTCCAGTATTCTTACCGACCTGATACCGGCCATGCCGATTACGAACGATATCTTGCTGATCTGCATTTTCGGCGGCATTTTTAACGGCTTGGCAATCAGCCTTTGCCTTCTTGGCGGTGCGACAAGCGGCGGCACGGATTTTATCTCGGTCGCGATCAGCGAGCGGCTGGGCGTTGATGCGTGGAATTACATCTTTTTTGGCAACTGTGTTATGCTGGCTGTTGCCGGGCTGCTGTTCGGCTGGGACAAGGCGCTGTACTCGATCATTTTCCAGTTTGCTTCTACGCAGGTAGTGCATATGCTGGATCTGCGATTCAAACGGACGACGCTATTTATTATTTCGAACCGTGCAGTTGCAATTTATGAAGAAATAAAGGATACTACGAACCATGGTGCGACATTGTTCCGAGGGACCGGACTGTACAACGGTGAAGAGCGCGATATGATCTATTCGGTCATCTCAGGCGACCAGGTGAAGCAGATCACTCGCGCAGTGCATGACATTGATCCGCATGCATTTATCAATATCCTGAAAACCGATCAGGTGGCAGGTAATTTTTACAGGAAGCCGCACGATTGAAAACCGGGAATAGATAGACCCGGCCCCTTTAGGGGCCGGGCTTTTTGTCCCCACAGAGCGGTGTTTTTCGCTAAGGAAACCGGGACTGCATTGCGGATCGCAAGTTCGTCGCGGGATAAGTAGTCGATCAGGTGCAGGCTGTTCTGCACAGCGCGCGCGTGCACCCAGAAGGGAACTGAGCCGGCAAGCGTAGGTGTTTCCGCCGGCACGGCATCGAGAACGTCGGAAAGTGGATGGGAAGCGTTTGAGAGAGGGGCGTTCAGCTGGGCATCCCCATGCTGGACCGGCAGCGGAAGAATAACGGCCTGCGTGCCGCTAAAGCAGGCGCGCAGGTCACTGACCGGGGTACAGCCTTCAACCGGATGCCGCTCAAGCGCAAAAGTACGAACCGTGTGGCCGTCGGAATGCAGAAGCGCAGCAAGGTATGCCTGCCGGACATCGCCGCCGACAACCGCAAGGGTCGCCGATTTGGTCATAACAAAACCTCCTTTGTACCATTCTATGCGTGGTGTTCTGAGGCGGTGAAATCGCGTTGATGCAGAACAAAAGCCGCTTCGGGATATCCGAAACGGCTTTGTTGCATAAGAAGTTTGAAACCAAATCAGTTGGGCTTGCGTTCCCCGCCAAAGAAAAAAGTTGCCAGAACACCCGGTCCGGTGTGTGATCCAATCACCGTACCGATATAGCGGATATCCGTGTCCACACCGCCTTTTTGGAGCAGTGCAGCAAGTGCCTGGGCATCCTCGAGGCAGTCTCCGTGCGCAATGCGGACAGTCTGGTTTTTATCTGACAGTTCATTCAGGGTGCGCTCTGCCAGATGAGCAATGGCCTTCTGCCGCCCACGGACTTTGCCGCATACATCCAGCTTCCCTTCGTTGTTGACCCAGATCAGCGGCTTGATGCCGAGCAGGCTTCCGACCACTGCTGAAGTTTTGCTCAGGCGGCCGCCGCGATGCAGGTGTGCGAGATCATCCACTGTGACAAGATGGATGACATGCAGGCGCATCTCTTCGATGGCAGTGGCAGTTACCTCCGCAGAGCAGCCGCTGTCGCGCATTTCACGCGCCTTATCCACCAGAAGATACTCCCCACCAGTAGCGGAAAGCGAGTCAACGCAGAAAATTTTGCGGTCCGGGAACTGTGGAGCCAATTCATCACGTGCCATGCAGCCCGCATGAAAGGTGCCCGACAGGCCGGAAGAAAAGCCGATATACAGCACATCCTGCCCGGATTCAAGCGCTTCGCGGAACAACTGGACAAACGTATCCGGACGTGCCTGCGAAGTAGTGGACATCTTGCCCTCGCGCAGCAGGTCATAAAACTGGGGGAAGGACACAGTCATCCCGCAGTCTTCTTCGATGGTACGCCCATTAATTGTAAAGGAAAGCGGGGCACATCGAATGTCATTTTCCGTAAAATAGGATGCGTTCTCGTCTATCGTGGAATCAGTAATCAGGGCAAATGGATGCATGGATTACTCCTTTCAAAAACTGGTCAGCAGATAATTTCAAGTGTGGTATCGCAGTTGCCGGTCAGCGAGTGCGCAGGCCCCTGCGCAACGATTTCGTAGGTGTTTTCACAGCCGACCAGGCCGATACCTTCCAGTGCGATTTTGGGTTCGACAGCAAGCGTCATGCCCGCTTCGAGCGGTTCGGTGAAACCTTTCGCCAGAACAGGCGTTTCATCCATCGTCAGGCCGATCGAGTGTCCAATGAATTTGCACCCATTCATGAAACTGCTCCGGAAAGCCGGATCGACACAGGCGAGGATTTTTTCATAAATTTCGGCAGGTACCGCACCGGGACGCATCATGGAAGCGATTTCGCGTTCCAGAAAGACGCACTGTTCACGTGCTGCGCGAATCAGGCTGCCCTGTGGGTGCTCTGCCAGTGAACCAAAATAAAAGCTGATGCTTTTATCCGTATGGTAGCCGCTGTAGCCGCAGGGAATGTCAAGCAGTATGATATCCTTTTCGCGCAGGCAGCGGCTGGCAGAGCCGATTGATTTCATGGCGATGCAGGTGCCGGCGGTGCCGGAAGGGCTGTCGATGGCGGGATACAAACTGTTTTCGCTGAAGCTGGCCACACCGAGCACGTCCTCAGCCACGGGCTGGTTGAAACGCGAAATGCCCATTGCGCCGCGATCGAGCATAAATGTGCATATCTCACTGCACAGCCGCGCTTCGCTGACACCCTGACGCAGCAGTACGGGCGCGACCTCCTCAATGACAAGCTGATGCAGTTTTCCGGCACGGCGCATACAGGAAAGCTCATATTCGCTCTTGACGGCACGCAGGCTGGAGAGAATATCGTCCGCCCCCTTGGGGGTGAAGGAGAGATACTTCTGCAGCAGCGAAAGCTTTTGCAGCGTCATTGTACGTGCAGCAACGTAGACGGTTTCCGGCACGTTTGAAAAGGTTTCCGCAATCGTGCGGAAGCTGCCCATCGGGCGGATATCCGGGAACAGGGATTCCTGCCGCGCGCCGTCCGCCGAGTGCCGTACAAACAGTACGGCCTCATCCGGGGTTACGACAAGCGCGCCATCCGGCATGGTGCCGGTTAGATAATAAAGGTCGATCTTATTATCCAGGATCATCATGGACCAGGCGGGATCGCGCTGCGACATGGCCAGGCGCAGGCGGGTAAGACGGGCCGATAATTCATCGGCAGGTACAAGGGTATGGGGCATTGCTCTCGTCCTCCGGTTCGTATTTTTTGTGGTTTGTCTTATTTTATCACAGAAACAGGCGCAGGGCAATGCGTCCGCATTGACTTTTGTCAGATTATGCGATATCATGATATATGTGAAAATATCGAACGAAGGGAGATCGCTATGCGCAGAATCTTAGGCCGGCTGCTTGGCGACCGGCGTGTTGTCGGCGGCTTCCTGCTGGCAGTTCAGCTGGTCATTGTCATGTATGGGCTTGACTGGATCAGTATGCGGTGGAGCTGGATGCCCTACACGTTGACCATCCTAAGCTTTATTATTGTGATCTGGCTGGTGCGGAAATACGATAATCCCATGTACAAGATCACCTGGATTATTGTTATTCTTCTTCTGCCGTTGTTCGGCGGCCTGTTTTATCTGCTTTGGGGCAATACGCCATTCAACCGCGCGCGTACACAGCATCAATACGAACCCAATCCGCCGGATTTTACCGATTATATGCGCACACCTGCGACTGCGGAACTGGCAGCGGAGCATCCGCGCCGTGCTGCGCAGGCCCGCTATATTGCATCCCTCAACGGGATGCCCGCCTGGACCAATACAGAAGCACGCTATTTCCGCGTAGGGGAAGAAATGTTTGCAGCTATGTGCGAAGAATTGCAGCACGCAAAAAAATTTGTTTTTTTTGAATATTTTATCATTGAAGAGGGCGTGATGTGGAATACCATACTGGATATTCTCAAACAAAAGGTGCGGGAAGGTGTGGATGTCCGCGTCATCTATGATGATGTCGGTTCGATTGCTACCCTGCCTTTGAACTACGACCGGTATTTGCTCTCGCTTGGCATCCGCGCGGTACGGTTCAACCGCTTTGTGCCCACGTTGAATACCTACCTGAACTACCGCAACCACCGGAAAATGATGATTATCGACGGAAACGTCGGCTTTATGGGCGGCATCAATCTTGCTGATGAATATATCAACAAAAAAGTGCGTTTCGGCCACTGGAAGGACACCGGTATCATGCTGCGCGGCGAAGGAACCGCCAACATGACCTCGCTTTTTTTGCAGATGTGGGAATACGTGACAGGGGAGACTGTCCCGCCGCTCGATGCCTATCTGCCGACGGCGAAACTCCCGCCGGACGGATATGTGCAGCCGTTTGCAGATTCACCGCTTGACGACATCAATATCGGGGAATCCGCATATCTGCAAATTATCCACAATGCGCGTAACTATGTTTATATTACGACCCCGTACCTGGTGTTGGATAACGAAATGATTACCGCGTTGACCATTGCGGCACAGTCGGGGGTGGATGTGCGTATTCTGACGCCCGGCATCCCGGACAAGAAGCCTGTATATATGATTACACGGTCATATTACCAGCAGCTGCACCGCGCGGGTGTAAAGATTTACGAATACCGTCCAGGCTTCCTGCATGCAAAAAGCATTGTGTCGGATGATGACATTGCGATTGTCGGCACAATCAACATGGATTTTCGTTCGTTCTTTTTGCATTTTGAATGCGCTACCTGCTTTTACAGCAGTTCAGTTGTCAGTGCAGTCAAGCAGGACATTCTGGAGACGATCAATGTCAGCC
>USSI01000063.1 GCA_900557315.1 uncultured Butyricicoccus sp.
CCCGTCGCGCGGCATGGCGCGGCGCATGGTCGAGCGGAGCAGCAGCAGAGAAATCACGATGGACAGGTAATCCGCTACGGTCTGGGTGAAGTTGATGCCGTTCAGGCCGAACACTGCGTCCAGTATATACAGCAGCGGGATGAAGAACAGCCCCTGACGGCAGACCGACAGCACGGTTGCCGGGACCGGGCGGCCGAGCGCCTGCATGCTGTTGATCGAGAGGAACAGCAGCCCGAGGATCGGGCCTGCCAGCGAAGTGGCAATCAGCATCGGCCCGCCGTAGGCGACGACCTCCGCGTCGTCGATGAACAGCCCGACAACCGGCTCGCTGCACACGATGTACACCGCGCTGAGTACCGTGCCGCAGAGCACGGTCAGGATGCCGCTGAATTTGAGGATGCCCCGGAAGCGGTCGCGGTTGTTCGCGCCGTAGCAGTAGCCGAGCAGCGGCTGGATGCCGTTGGCGATGCCCATGTGGACAAACGCGATGAACATATACGCCTTGGTGACAATCCCCATCGCGGCGACCGCCTTGTCGCCGTAAGCGACCAGCGCGTTGTTGAGCAGCACGGTCGCCACGCTCATGAGCGCGGAGTTCGCGCCGGCGGGTACGCCGATGGACAGCACGCGCCGCGCAACGCCCTTGCCTGCGCGCAGGGCAGCCGGATGGATGGACAGCAGCGGGCTTTTGCGCGCAAAGTAATACAGGTAATACACGCAGCCGAACACATTGCCCAGCACGGTCGCAATCGCCGCGCCCGCGGTATCCATGCCGAAGGTCAGGATAAAGACCGGGTCAAGCACGATGTTGACCACCGTGCCGATCATGCCGCCGATCATGGACGCCTTGGCCGCGCCCTCGCCGCGCACGGTGTGGCCGAAGGTATTCGCAAACAGGATGAACGGCGCGCCCAGCGCAATATAGAACAGATAATCCTTGGAGAACTGGTAGGTGTTCCCGGTCGCGCCGAGCAGGCCGAGCAGCGGGTCCATAAACAGGATGATGAGCACGCCGGTCACCACGCCGAAAGCAAGCGACGCATAGCAGCAGAACGAGGACGCGGCGCGCGCCTTGTCCTTCTCGTTCTGCCCGAGCAGAATGGAGATCACCGCGCTGCCGCCGATACCGAGCAGGTTGGCAATCGCCATGTACATGACAAATACCGGATTGGTCAGCGACACCGCCGCAACCTGGAACGCATCGTGCGTCTGGCCGACAAAAAACGTGTCCGCCATGTTGTACACCACGAGCACGAGCGACGAGATCACGGTCGGGACCGCCATTTGCAGCACCGCTTTTTTCACCGGCGCTTTTTGAAATACTTCTTCGTTCTGGTTCATCAAACCACCCTTTTCATTTTGTATGCTGGCAAACTATTTGGGCAAAAAAGATTACTCCATGCTCTGCAGGATTTTGCGGCACAGCGCCTTGAACTGCGCGGTCTCCTCCTCAGTCAGGGCGGCGGTAAAGCGGCGCTCGACCTCTTCGCGGATGGGCAGGCACAGTTCGTGCAGCTCAACGCCGCGCGGCTCGAGTTCGATCTTTTTATACCGGCCGTCCTGCTCCACGCTGGTACGCCGGATCAGGTGCTTTTCCTCCATCAGCGAGAGCATTTTGGAGGCCGTTGCCCGTGTGATAAAGAACTCCGCCTCAATATCCTTCTGGAAAATATCCTCGCCGCGATGGTTGTACAGGAAATCCGACACCCACAGGTTCATCAGGGAGCACTCGTCCATGGCCTTGCGGCTGTACAGGGAATGCGCCATCCGGACCGCGTGGTTGTTCAGTTTTTTGGCGTAAAAGCTGATGTCCGTGTTGACTTCACTTTTTTTCAACCGGCGCACCCCCTTCTTATTGTTTGCTTGCAAAGTATATGATAGCCCGATCCCCTGCAAATGTCAACCGGCAATTTGACGGAAAAACCGCGCATCTGCGGCATACAGGTGCGCGGCTTGGCGTCAGTCCAGATTTTCCGCGCAGATGATCGAGATTTTCGCGCTCTGCTGGTCGGTTTCCGGCTTTCGGTTCTGCTGCAGCAGGCCGCACAGCAGCAGCGGCGGCTGGTAGCCCTGGCTGTACAGGTCCTGCGTAATTGTCAGGTCGAGCGCGCCTTCCTGCAGCATCTGCCGGCGCCTCGGGGACATATCATGCGCGATGATGCGGATTTTGCCCGCCATGCCCGCGGCCTTGACCGCATCGACGCACCCGGTCACGCTCCGGTTTGCCATGTAGATCGCGCGCAGGCCGGGTATGCTGTACAGCGCCTCTGCCACCTTGTTATAGGTCACCCGGTAGTCGTTATAGGTCTCGACCACCTCGATCTGACCGGCGTAAAAGCCCTTGTCGTGCAGATGGCGGCAGAAACCGTCCAGACGGGTGCGGTGCCCGTGGTATTCCAGGTTGCCCACCATGGCCAGCACCTTTGCATCCGGCGGGATGCATTTGCTGAGCAGTTCGGCGGCGATGCGCCCGCTTTTGGCGTAGTCCTGCCCTACGAAGCACAGCCGGCGGCTGGCGGGCAGGTCGGAATTGAACGTAATGCAGGGCACCCCGCGGCCAGCCAGTTCGTTGACTTTCGCCTCGATCGTGATATCGTTGAGCGCGCACAGCGCAATGCCCTGCGCGCCCCACGCCAGCAGCGCGTCCAGCAGTTCAATCGTCTCCACCGGGAGGTCGCTTTCGCAGATGGCCACGCGGATCTCCGCCCCGCGCGCCGCAAGGGCGCTGCGCGCCTCTTCAATCCCGCGCGTCACTTCCTCGCGAAACGGCCCGCCCCAGTTCGGCAGCACCACGCCCACCTTGACCGGCGGCAGCTGCTGCTGCGCCGCAACCGACCGGCGGTGTGCTTCCCGCGGGGAGAGATAGCCGGTTTCCTGGATCGCCTGCAGCACGCGCTCACGCACATCCGCCCGCACGTAAGCGCGGTTGTTCAGCACACGGTCCACCGTGCCGCGCGAGACCCCGGCCCGCTCGGCCACCGTTTGGATTGTTGGACGCTTACACAACAGCACCGCCCCCACCGAATAGAATTGGCTGTATTCCTTCAGCGCGGCAGATGCTTTCCAAACCGGAGCACCGTTTCCTCCGCCGCTGCCGGCGTCATCCTGAAAGGACGGGATAACAGCCGTCTTTGGGCTATTATACCACGGCTTTCCCCCACCGCGCCACCGCAATTTTGTGTTTTCTCCTATTCTGTGCTTTTGCACAATTTTCATTTTGCATCCATGTGCTCCAGATACCCGAAACAGCGGATATTTCCGTGTTTTCGCAGTATTTTTCACCTGTTTTTGGCGCAAATATTCCATTTTTCCTCGCGGCACAGTTTGTGTAGAATCACCAACCCGCGGCCCGAAAAATCAGCGGCGCGCGCATTTTGCATCTATCCCCCGCCCAATCCGCGCATCCGCGCAATAAATTACCGATTTACGAATTATTTTCACGGATATCCCGGCCAGGCAAAGGCAGTTTTTAAAAAATCCATTTGACACGGCCTTTCACCGCAGATTATAATGGTCGCGTAAAAGCACAGAGCACATAAACGCACACAATCCGATGTTCCGGCACACCGTCCGGGCGGCACACAACAGGTTCTGTAAGATGAGGAGGAACAACCAATGGCACTGAGAAAATGCGCGTGCATCGACACGCTGTATACCGAACTGGACTGGCTGGACCGCTTCCAGGCGGCAAAGGACGACGGCTTTGAGGCTGTGGAATTCTGGGACTGGCGTATCCGTGACCTGGATGCGACGCGCGAAGCCGCGGAGAAGGCAGGCATCGCGATCTCGGGCTTCAACGGCGATGCGGATTACTCGCTGGTCGATCCGACCCACAAGGAAAAATACATCGCTTACCTGAAGCAATCCATCGCGGCGGCGAAAAAGGTCGGCGCGTCCAGCGTGACCATCCATTCCAACGCGCTGGGCGAAGGCGGCATTGTCGTTGACCACTACGACAACCTGTCGCACACGGTCAAGCTGTGCTCAATGTACGATATGCTGCTTGACTGCGCGAAGATTGCAGAGGCGGAAGAGATCAACCTCAACCTGGAGGCGCTCAATATCACGACCGACCACGTGGGCAACTTCCTCGCAACCACCCAGATGGGCGCGGAGATCGTGCGCCTGATCGGCTCGCCGCGCCTCAAGCTGCTGTACGACGTATATCATATGCAGATCAATGAGGGCTGCATCTGCGACACCATCACCAACTATGCGGACTGCTTCGGCCACATCCATGTGGCGGACGCGCCGGGACGCCATGAGCCGGGCACGGGCAAGATCAACTACAAGAAGGTGATCCGCCATCTGGAAGCCTGCGGCTACACCGGCCGCGTGGGCTACGAGCTGTTCCCGCTGACCGACACCCAAACCGCTGTCAAAGCGATTATGGAGAACGCATAACGCATTTTCGCTGCAGCCAAATAAAAAACGGACGCAAAAGCGTCCGTTTTTTGCTATTCTGCGGGTTAAGCGCGGCTCCACTGGGTGCCCTGGCGGGTGTCCTTGATGGTGACGCCCATCGCGGCCAGCTCGTCGCGGATGCGGTCGGCTTCCGCGAAGTTCTTTTCCTTCTTCGCCGCCGCGCGCTGCGCGATCAGCGCCTCGATCTTCTCCGCGTCCGGGTCGGCGGAAGCGTCCTCGTGCTTCTGCACGATGTTGAGTACACCGGTCAGCTCCATGAACAGCGCGTGCGCCGCGGACAGGAACGCCTTGGTCGCGTCCTGATGCGCGCCCATGTAGGCGTTGATCTCGCGCGTCAGCTCAAAGATCGCGGAGAGCGCATCCGCGGTGTTCAGGTCGTCGTCCATCGCGTCGATGAACTTCTGCTTGTACGCCGCGAGGGCTTCCATCTTGGCAGACTCCTCCGCGGTCATCGCGTCGCCCTCCGCCTTGCCGATGCGGAACTCCATGTTGCTGCGCGCCTCGTACAGGCGGGCGAGGGACGCCTTGTTCATCTCGAGCGACTCGGCCGAGTAGTTGAGCGGGGTGCGGTAGTGCGCGGACAGCATGAACATACGGATGGTCTCGTAGCCGAATTCCTTCGCCGCGTCGCGCACCATGAAGAAGTTGCCCTTGGATTTGGACATCTTCTCGTTGTCAATGGTCAAAAAGCCGTTGTGCAGCCAGTAATGCGCGAAGGTGCAGCCGTTGGCGCACTCGGACTGGGCGATTTCGTTCTCGTGGTGCGGGAAGATGAGGTCCAGGCCGCCGGAGTGGATGTCGATGGTCGGACCGAGGTACTTATTTACCATCGCGGAGCACTCGATGTGCCAGCCCGGGCGGCCCTTGGAGCCCCACGGCGTATCCCACGCAGGCTCGCCGGGCTTGGCAGCCTTCCAGACCGCGAAGTCCATCGGATCTTCCTTCTGCTCGCCGACCGAGATGCGCGCGCCGGCCTGCAGCTCTTCCATCGGCTGGTGGCACAGCTTGCCGTAATCCGGGTCGGATTTGGTGCGGAAGTACACGTCGCCGTTCGGCGCCAGGTACGCGTGGCCGTTGTCCAGCAGCTTCTGCACGATGTCGATGATTGCGTCCATGGTTTCGGTCGCGCGGGGATGCACGGTCGCCTTACCGATGCCGAGGCCCTCGGCGTCCGTGTAATATTCCTTGATATAGCGGTCCGCGACGACGTTGAAGTCCACGCCCTCTTCGTTGGCCTTGTTAATCACCTTGTCGTCGATGTCGGTGAAGTTCTGTACAAACTGCACCTTGTAGCCGCGGTACTCAAAATAGCGGCGCAGCAGGTCGAACACGATGAACGGGCGTGCGTTGCCGACGTGGAAGTAATTGTACACGGTCGGGCCGCAGGAATACATTTTGACCTCGCCCGGGGTGATCGGGACGAACTCCTCCTTCTGGCGGGTCAGGGTGTTGAACAGTTTCATAAATATAATCTCCTTTTTATCAGGCAGAATACTGCTGATTGCAGCAGCCTTTATCCTTTTCAGTTAATCAGGCTCTATACCGATTAAGATAATCGGCACGGAGGGATTTGAGCGTCCCTCCCGGACGATATTCGTCAGCTCATTCTCATACCAGGCCAGTCCACTCGACATTTTCGCCATCAGGCTGTGCATGGGGATGATTTCAACGCCTACATCAATATCACCGCGCTGATACAAAAACGTATGTTTCACATGCAAGTCATACTGCACGGAAAAGTATTTCCCAAACTGTACTTCTACTGCTACGCGGTCCTTGACAAAATCCACCTGGTTATATGTGGAGAACGCTTGAAAACCGTTGTCTTCAATCCATTGCTTCTGCTGCTTTTTCTCGCGGATGTCCACAATATCCCGCGTTGTCGCAATATCTTCATTAACATAGTAATAAATGCGTGATTCTTCCCATCCTCTGCTTTGAAATTCCTGCTTGAACAGCTGATTTAACTTTTTCGGGCTGTACAATATTTGCCCTTGCCGGTTTTTCTCCTTGCTGACTTTTTCAAAGGCCTTTTCCGCGTCAACCGCTTCTATCGAATGCACAATCTCGTCCCATAACCGGGGTTTATGCACTTTCAGGGATTCCCACCCATTCAGATGGCTGTAATATTGCACCAGCCTCATAGCGCTACCCTTCCTTCCATTCTTCAGGCATCTGGACGATTTTATCCGTCGCCTTAGGCTGATAAATGGCCTGATAGATCGGTCTTGTTTTGAGCGAATCCTTTTCCAGCAGCTTGATTCTTTCCCGGCCAATATCAACATATTGCTGTTCGCGTTCTGAACCCATTGCCTTCCGGTTATTTTTCAAAGCCGCTATCAGTGTGGATCCAACGCCGGCAAAAGGATCATATACGCAGTCCCCTTCATTAGACAGCGCCAAAACACATCTTTCTACCAGTTCTACCGGGAATTGGCACGGATGATCCACTTTCTCAACATGATTGGATTTCACATTCGGTATATCCCACAGAAGGGATTCCCAGTCATCGTATAGGCGATCCCATGTCATCTCCCACACGTCTTCCGGGTTTTTGCCTTTCCGGTTGCTGCTAATCTGGCCTTTTTTCTCACCCTTATAATACTTCTTCCCCGGATATTTCGCCGGAATGCGTACGGGATCCAAATTAAAGACATAGTCGTCCCCTTTTGTAAACCAAAGGATGGTTTCATATCGCCCGCTGAAACGGTTTTTGCAGTGCAGCCCATGCCCAAAATGCCATATGATCCGGTTGCGCAAATGCAGCCCCAGTTCCTTAAATATCGGATAATAGAAAATGTCAAGCGGATATACTTCCCCGCGGTCAACGAAGTTGCCTGTCTGCCAACAAATGCTGCCGCCCTGCCGGAGCGCACGGGTGCATTGCTCAATAATCGGCCGAATTTGCGCAATGTATTCTTCAATGCTGACCCGCGTT
>USSI01000064.1 GCA_900557315.1 uncultured Butyricicoccus sp.
AAGACCCTCCCCACCCTTGCGGAAGGGGACGCAAAGGACTTCTGGCGGTTTATTTTCAACACGCAAAGCGCCCCTTCCCCGGATAATGCGTATTACTGTATCCTCCGGGGCGACCTGAGCGATTACGACGGCACGCTCGAGGAACTGAAAATGGAAATCCTGTCCATGCTCAGTGTGGTGCGTGCACGGATGAACTGTTATGTCAAGGAGTCGAACGAACGGCTGGGCTTTTTGACCGACGTCATGGCGGACAGCCTGTGGGGCAAGCTGGAAGGCGCGGGCATAACCGGTGCTGAGGCATACCGTGACTACGCTGGGACGAAGATATTCGAGGGTATCCGCGATTGCTTCACAAGCATCGAAGGCATTGACAATCAATATTTGCAGGCGCTGCAGGATGTCACCATTGCAGCAGAAAGCTACAGCGATGTTGTGAGCACCATGCAGAGCTTCATTGAGAATATGCAGCTGGCGGTGACCAGCATCGGGATTGTCCTGAACGCCGAATACACGGCCCGCTATGCATACTTTAACTATTACCTCAACCAGCGCATCCACTATGAACAGCCGGGCGACACGACGTTCCGTCTGCTGCTGGACCTGACCAAAGGGCAGCTGATCGACAAATACTGGACGAGCGAAGCGCTGGATACCATCACCTGGATCACCGGCAAGGACAGCTGGGCGAACCACACGGGCACCATCGAGCGCTGGGCGGAAACGCTGTACCAGTTCGAGGTCGTCGCGCTCGGCTATGAGAGCGGCGGCGAGGCCGAAAACGAGGAAGTCGTCATCCGGTACCGCTCGGACAGCAGCCCGAGCGGCGAAGCAGTCAACCGCACTGAGCGCTACGCGGTAAACTGGAACTGGTTTGACAATCCGGGCACGGCCTACAACCAGAAGCTGGCTTCGCTGACGCTCGGCATGGTCATGGCAGGCTTCACCGATCCCGATACGGACGCGCTGAAAGATCAGCAGCTGCAGCCGGACGATATCCGGCGCGCGGCAAACATCGACGCGGCCTATGCTGATCTGGGCTTTACCGATGTGCAGTATTTCAACTATGACAAACCGCTCAGCGACACCTCGGATAAAGTGGCCTTTTCCATCGCCAGCCGCCCGCTCGAGGACGGCAGCACGCTGGTTGCAGCGTTCCTGCGCGGCGGCGGATACGGCGGCGAATGGACAAGCAACTTCCTCGTCGGCTCGACCGGCGACCATCAGGGCTTCCGCACCACGGCGGAGCAGGTCGAGCGCGAGGTAAAAGCGTATCTGGAAAAGCTGGATACGGACGACGTCAAGCTCTGGATGGGCGGCTACAGCCGCGCGGCGGCGGTTGCCGATATCGCCGCCCACAACCTGCTGGCGGAGCAGGCCATTGGGCAGGACGATCTGTATGCCTACGCCTTTGCAACGCCCAATGGGCACTGGGATGACGGCGCTGCGGACGAGGGCGGCGTGTTCAACATCGTCAGCCCGCACGACCTGGTGCCTGCGGTGGCGCCGGAACAGTGGGGCTTTACGAAATACGGCACGACGCTCTACCTGCCGCTGGACAACAGCCCGATCACAAGCTATTTCGAGGCACAGACCGACAGCGAGCTGACCGTCACCGCAAAGACGCGGTGTGTCACGGAGCTGGTCGAGGAACTTGCAGCAACCGCAGTTGCCAGCCGCGGCCAGTATGCGACGTACATCCAGCAGGATCTGATGGACGCGGTACGCGAATGGTCGGTTTCGGGTTCGGTGCCGGCGGATGTGGTCCTGCGCGCGCTGCAGGCGCTGATCGAGGGCATGGAGCAGGAGGACATCCATCTGTTCGAGCAGATCAGCATCGAGCGGCTGTACGACAAGCTGCAAGGCATTGACCTGATGCGGGACGGCCACATCCTGGACGCGCACAACGCGGAATATTATCAGGCATGGATGCAGGCCGGAGCGCTCGGTGATATCAGCAGCTATGAGGAGCAGTATATCCGCACGTCGATCATGGTGGACTGCCCGGTCGATGTCGCGGTTTACGACGCGCAGGATCATCTTGTGGCGCAGATCACCGATAACGAGGTCGTGCAGGCTGAGGTGCCCGCCGCCGTCATCGGCGAGACCAAGGCGGTCTATCTGTATGACGGGGATTACACCGTCATACTGACCGGAACGGATGACGGCAGCATGGCATACACCGTGCGCCAGTACGACGCCTACCAGACGGAACGCACCCAGACCTTCTATGACCTGCCGCTGACCGATGGCTGTGTTTACACGCAGGACATTGACAGCGAAAGCGGCGGCGGCGACCTGACGGATGCCGCCGGGCAGACCTATCCGGCAGACCGCGAAACCGAGGGGACGGATATTACCGTCCGGCGCTATCTGATCGACGTGGCCGGCGGCACTGCGGCGCAGGCTGCCGCTGCACCGGGCGAGCGTGTTTCCGTCACCGCGGATGCGCCCGCACAGGGAACGGTGTTTGACCATTGGGAAGCAGTTTCCGACGCAGACGGCTTCGCACTCGAAGACGCAGATGCCGAAACCACAGCATTTACCATGCCGGAAGGCGCCGTGCGCCTGACCGCTGTATACCGGAATGAATCTTCGGGCGGTGGTTCCGGCAGCGGCAGTTCCGGCGGCGGTTCCCAGGCCGGCGGCGAGCCGGATGCCTCTGTCAGCGGCGCAGGCGGCAAGGTATCCGCTTCGGACGACGGTACGGTTACCATCACACCGGACGACGGCTATCAGATTGGCTCGATCACAGTCAACGGCGAGCCGGTGTCCATCCCATCGGACGGTAGGCTGACCGGGCTGGACGCGGACGATCAGGTCGTTGTCACCTTTGAGAAGATTCCGGTGGAGCCCGCGGAAATGCCGTTTACCGACGTCTCCCCCGACGCGTGGTATACGGACGCCGTACAATATGTCTACGAAAACGGCATCATGAACGGTACGAGTGCAACGGCCTTCCAGCCGGATGAAACGACCACCCGTGCCATGATCGTGACCATGCTGCACCGTCTGGAAGGCGAACCGGACGCGGCGGATACCAGCTTTGCCGACGTTCCGGCGGAGGCGTATTATGCGGACGCAGTCGCCTGGGCAGAAGCAAATGATATCGTCAACGGCGTGAGCGAGACGGCATTTGCACCGGACGAGCCGATTACCCGCGAGCAGATGGCGGCCATCCTGTACCGCTATGCTTCGTACCGGGGCTGCGATGTGACGGCATCGGGCAGCCTGACAAGATATACCGATGCGTCGCAGATCAGCGAATATGCGGTCACTGCCATGCAGTGGGCGAACGGGAACGGCCTGATTACGGGCGACACCCGCACGACGCTCCACCCGCTTGGCCATGCGACCCGCGCGGAAGTTGCCACAATCCTGATGCGGTTCTGTCAGGATATCATGTGAAATATCACCTTTCGCTTCGGATATCGGCAAAAGCAGGCCATAAAACCACATAGATTAAAAGCCCAGTTCGGTTTTGCACTGAACTGGGCCTTTATATTCAGGAACGCCTACAGGTCGTCTGTGATGAATGCCACCTACATGCTTGTCCAGCAGTACAGGAACACCCACTACAGGCCGAAGTCAAGGCGTATTCCAGCGTATCTATATTGTTCATGCCCCTCGATGAGAGCAGCGGCCTGTGGACTGCCCGAAAGGCTCACGCGGGCAGCGGGATTTTCGATTGAGAGGCTGCCGAAAAGCCATGCTTTGCGACAGCCTCCAATTCCCGGACAATGCCCGGGGTCTTTGTCACTTTTTCACCGCCGTACGGATGCATTTATACAGCTGGATCAGCAGCGTCGGCACAAAGGCGAGCAGGACCACCATTCCAAGCTGCATGCCGGTAAACGATGTAATCTCAAACAGCCCAGTCAGTCCGGGGATCAGCAACACTGCCGCAAGCAGAACCACGCCTGCCGCAAAGGCAGCGAGGCTCGCGCGGTTCGTAAGCAGGCCAATCTGGAATACAGACTTCTCGCCGCGGCAGTTGAATCCATGGAACAAACGTGCCAGCGTCAGTGTGGCAAACGCCAGCGTCATAGCCAGACCATCACCGCCTGCGCGCAGCCCGACAAAATACGCCGCCATAGTCGCGCATGCAATCAGCAGGCCGTAGACGAAGATACGGCGCATCAGCGCACCTGTCAAAATCGGTTCCTTCGGATCACGCGGCTTCTGTTCCAGCAGGTCGCCGGTCGCCGGCTCGACGCCGATCGCAATCGCAGGCAGAGAGTCGGTCAACAGATTGATAAACAGCAGGTGCACCGGTGCAAACGGCACCGGAAGTCCCATAATAGACGTAAACAGCACACACAGGATGCCCGCCATATTACCGGAAAGCAGGAAATTGATCGCGTTTTTGATGTTGGTATACACACCGCGCCCATTGACCACCGCACCTACAATGGTTGCAAAGTTGTCGTCCGCCAAAATCATGGATGCAGCGTCCTTGGAGACCTCGGTGCCCGTAATGCCCATGGCAACACCGATATCCGCCGCCTTGAGCGCCGGCGCATCGTTGACGCCGTCGCCTGTCATGGAGACAATCTTTCCCTTGCGCTGCCACGCCTCTACAATCCGGATCTTATGTTCAGGCGACACGCGGGCATACACCGAAATGTGTTCAAGACGCGCGTCCAGTTCGCTGTCTGTCATGTCATCCAATTCAACGCCGGACAGCGCCTCATCCCCGTCACGGAAAATACCAATCTGACGCGCAATCGCTGTGGCTGTAACTTTATGGTCACCTGTAATCATGATGGTACGCACACCGCCCCGCGCCGCATCCGCAACCGCCTGAATCGCTTCCGGGCGCGGCGGGTCGATCATGGAAACCAGACCGATAAAGGTAAAGCCATGCTCATCCTCGAGCGTCAGCGGACGGATGGCATCCAGCTCGCGCTGCGCAAAGGCCAGCACGCGCAGGCCCTCCTGCGACATCTGCAGATTCACCTGTGCGATACGCTTTTTCCACTCCTCGGTCATCGGCACGGGGCCGTCCGAGGTGAGCACGTATTCGGAGCGGTCAAGCAGCACGTCGATTGCGCCCTTGGTATACATGGTCGGCACGCCTTCGATGTCATGCAGGGTGCTCATCAGCTTTCTATCAGAGTCGAACGCCAGCTCGCCCAGACGCGGGTGCTGGTCACGGTAGCTGCTCTCCTCCACTCCCAAGCGGTCGCCGATCATGACGAGCGCCACCTCGGTCGGGTCACCAATGGCCTCTCCGGTTTCTTCGTCCGTGGTTGCATCGCTGGCAAGCAGCGCGGCCTTGAGCAGCAGGCGCTGCACATCATCCGCAAGATCAAGGTGCTGCTCATCCAGCAGCGTCCCGTCTGCATAGATTTTCTGTGGTGTCATTTTATTCTGGGTCAGTGTGCCGGTCTTATCCGAGCAGATAACCGACACCGCACCCAGCGTCTCAACCGCTTTCAGTTCCTTGATAATGGCATTCTGACGCGCCATTTTCTGTGTACCCATGGCCTGTACGATCGTGACGATCGAGCTGAGCGCCTCGGGGATGGCAGCGACCGCAAGTGCAACCGCGAACATCATGGAATCCAGAATTGCCTGAAAGTCCGTGCTGCCGGCGTGGTATAGAGACAGCGCAAACACGCCCACGCAGATCACCAGAATAATGACCGCAAGACGGCGGCTGAAATCGTCCAGGCTTTTCTGGAGCGGGGTTTTGCGCTGCTGGGTCTGGTTCATCAGCGCGGCAATTTTGCCGATTTCGGTCTGCATGCCGGTTGCTGTGACCACCATGACCGCACGGCCATAAGTTACGAGCGAGCCGGAAAACACCATGTTCTTCTGGTCGCCAAGCGCAACCTTGCCTCCTGTGAGGACATCAGCGGTCTTCTCCACGCCCTCGCTCTCACCGGTCAGCGAACTTTCGTTGACCTTGAGCGAGTAGTTTTCCAATATGCGGCCATCTGCAACGATCATATCGCCCGCTTCCAGCTCAACGATATCGCCGGGCACGATCTCAGTCGAGCTGACCACCATGCGCGTGCCGCCGCGAATTACCTTTGCGGAGGGGGATGACATCGCCTTCAGGCTCTGCAGCGACTTCTCCGCTTTGCAGTGCTGCACCGTACCGAGCACAGCGTTCAAAATCAGCACCGCGAAAATAACGACCGTGCTCTCCACATTGCCGGACAGCATGGAGATCACTGCCGCCGCGATCAGGATCACAACCAGCAGATCTTTAAACTGCGAGAAAAAGACCTGAACAACAGATTTTTTGTTCTCTTCTGCAAGGGCGTTCTGCCCGTATTTTTGCAGGCGCTCTGCCGCTTCCTCGTTTGACAGACCCCTGCGGCAGCTGTCCATGTCACAGAGTGTCTGCTCTGCTGTCCGGTTGTAGAAAATTTGTTCCATGTAGCCAAACTCCTTTTTACCAGGAATATTAAGATATGCAAAAGCAAGCGCAAATATTTTCATGACGCCGTTTTATTTGCTCAAATGCAGAAAGCAAGATTGCGGCAAATAAAAAGACTTTTGAATAAGCGCTTTTCCTTGTGCAAAGCGTTTACTCAAAAGTCTTGTGACCGGGCCATGCCGGCGTCCGCTGCCAGACCGGAACCATCCGGACGGGATGTTGACAGCGAAGCTTATACTACTCCCTTTTGCTGTATGTATGGATGATTATAAAGGCAAAGCCAAGATTTGTCAAGCGTATTTTTTGAGCTGGAAGCGCACCGGTAAGAGGGAAGGGCTGCCGTCTGGCAGCCCTTCCCCCTCAAAACTATTCGTAAACCGTGCCTTTCAGCCAAGCACTGCCTTATGGAAGGTCTTTTTACCCTTCTTGATAATGCAGTCTTCCTTGAAAAAGTCCTGAGCCAGCATCTGCTTGAAATCCGAAACCTTTTCGCCATTCAGCGACACGCCGCCGCCCTGCACGAGCTTACGCGCCTCGCCATTGGACGCTGCAAGGCCGCACTTGACCAGCAGGGTCAGCACGCCGATCTGTCCGTCCGCGAAGTCCTCGTCCGAAAGCTCGGTGGTCGGCATGTTTTCGCTTGCGCCTGCGCCCATAAAGATGTCCTTCGCGGCTGCCATCGCCTTGTCAGCCTCTTCCTTGCCGTGCACCAGTTCAGTCAGCTCGTAGGCGAGGATTTCCTTTGCCTCGTTCAGCTGTGCACCCTCCCATTTGTCCATCTCTTCGATCTGCTCAAGCGGCAGGAAGGTCAGCATACGGATGCACCTCAGCACGTCCGCATCGTCCACATTGCGCCAGTACTGGAAGAAGTCGTAGGGCGAGGTCTTATCCGGGTCAAGCCACACCGCGCCCGCCGCGGTCTTGCCCATCTTCTTGCCCTCGGAATTGAGCAGCAGCGTGATGGTCATGG
>USSI01000065.1 GCA_900557315.1 uncultured Butyricicoccus sp.
TACATCCCTTATGAACTCCTTCCTTTGGGAGTCCAACTTTTTGTCCGCACCTCCGACTTCTTCAAATCATGTGTAAACCTCCTGAGTGGTGTAAAATAGAAGCATCACACAGGAGGTTTTACTATGGCCAGAAAGAATCGCACGCCGGAAGAAAAGGCCCGGCGGGAGAAAATCCGCGAACTGCTGCAGATGGCGAATATCGGCAGCATGGATGACATTCAAAACCTGTTCAAAGAGACCATAGCCGAATTCATGGAGAACGGCCTGGAGGCGGAACTGGATGACGAGCTGGGCTACAGCAAGTATGACTACAAAAACAAGGACACGGATAACAGCCGAAATGGACATAGCAGTAAGACGCTGCGGACGAGCTTTGGCGATGTGGAAGTATCCGTGCCCCGGGACCGGAAAGGCGAGTTTGAGCCGCAGGTGCTGAAAAAGAACCAGACCAGCATCAGCCAGGACATCGAGGAAAAGATATTGTCTATGTATGCCAAGGGGATGACCACCGGAGATATTGAGACCCATATTCAGGATATCTACGGTATTTCGGTCTCGGACAGCACGGTCAGCCGGATCACGGACAAGATCCTGCCTGTGGCCAAAGAGTGGCAGCAGCGGCCTTTGGAGTCCATCTACGCCGTGGTATTTTTGGATGCCATCCACTACCATGTCCGCAGCGAGGGGCAGATCGTAAAGAAAGCGGTGTATATTGCCATAGGCATTGATCTGGATGGCCGGAAGGATGTACTGGGCATGTGGGTAGGCGAAAATGAGAGCGCCAAGTTCTGGGCGACCGTGCTCAACGGCCTGCGGAACCGTGGTGTGGAGGATATTTTCATCGCCTGCACGGATAACCTTGCCGGATTTGATGCGGCTATCCATGCCACCTTTCCTCAAACCGAAATTCAGAACTGCATCATCCATCAGCTGCGCAATTCCAGTAAATATGTGTCCTACAAGGACTTAAAGGCGCTCATGACAGATCTGAAGGCAGTTTATGCCGCCGTAGATGAGCAGGCGGCACTGGATGCCCTGGATACCTTCGGGGAGCACTGGGACCGGAAATATCCGAAAATCTCCCGGTCCTGGCGGGACAACTGGGCAAACCTGAGCACCTATTTCAAGTACCCTCAGGAGGTGCGGCGGCTGATTTACACCACCAATGCCATCGAGGGCTTCAACCGCCAGCTGCGCAAGGTGACCAAAGCCAAATCCGTGTTCCCCACCGATGACAGCCTGCTGAAAATGCTGTATCTGGCCATGATGGATATCACGAAAAAGTGGACCGGACGTCGGCAGGACTGGAGTATGATCCACGCCCAAATGGCTGTCTACTTCGCCGAGCGCATGCCTGAGTAATGCCGGTTCAGATCGATGGCAGAGGGGGATATGATAGCTTCGCCTTGACATCCCGGCCCACTGGCGTTATGTTGTTAACAAGGCGGCAGCCGTTTTACCCGTCTGCCGCCCATGATAAATTTTTCTCTATTTGCACCGCTTTTAGCGGTTACACAGAATTTGGGATTGCCCCGCAGGACGGGAACAAGCTGGATCAGGCGTCAACCTTTTTCCGGACGCCGGTTTTCTGCGCCTGGATCAGCGCGTCGGATACAGGGCACGCCGCGTTGCAAGATTTTTCGGGTGGGCGCTGCGATGCTGCCGCCGGCGTCCGGCACGCCGGCCTGCAGCACTTTCTGTTCCATACTGTGTTCCCTTACTTTTTCCTGCCGTCCAGATAGGCCTGATGCAGCTGCAGGCAGAATTTCAGGCTCATCGTGCCGTCATGCGCGGTGGTTTCCGGCTTGCGGCCGGTGCGGATGCAGTCAACAAAATCGTCGATCTCCGCCTCGAAAGCGTCGCCCCAGCGCTTGAGGAAGCTCTCCTGACATTCCTCCACATAGCCCTCGCTGGTAAAGGAGGACAGGTAGTTCTTGCGCGGCACCGAGTTGACGCGCAGCGTGCCCCTGGTACCCACAATTTCGCTTTCCACATGGCTGCAGGTTGCCGTGCGGCCGACCTGGATGTACGCGGTGGTGTTGTTGTCGAATCTGGTCAGGGAAAAGCCGTTGTCGTAATCGTCATAATCCGCCAGTTCCGTGCAGACATAGGCGTCGCCCGTGGCGAAGCATTCTACCGGATCGCCCTCCAGGAACCAGCGGGCGAGGTCGGTGTCGTGGCTGCCCATCTCGATGAACCACGGTACATAGATGCCCTTCTTCACGCCTTCCAGATGCGCCTCGAGCACGCTCGCGGGGTCGAGCGACACGCCTTTGAACAGGATGGGCTTGCCGATTGCGCCCGCGCGGATTTTCTGCTTGGCTTCCGCATAGGAGGGGTAAAAGCGGCGCATGAAACCAACGGTAAAGCACTTTTCGCTGTTTTCAGCGACAGCCTTTTCGATTTCCTCGCAGTCTTCCAGCGTTTTCGCCAGCGGCTTTTCGCAGAATACATGCTTTTTGGCCTTGCAGGCGGCAAGGCAGGCTTGCTTGTGCGCGTCTGCGCCGGTTGCGACAACCAGCGCGTCGATCTCCGGATTGGCCAGCATCTGCTCTACATCGGTGTAGCCATACGGGATGCCGAATTCCTCCTGCATGGCCTTGACCCTGCTCTCGGTGCGCGCGCAGACCGCAATAACTTCCGCGTGCGGGTTGCGCTGCAGATTGGTCAGGTGCATCCTGCCCATCATGCCGATACCAACGATACCAAAACGAATTTTTTCCATGATAAGACCTCCTTAAAATACCTGCGGTTTTTTTGTATATACTTGCGCGCCATGAGCGCGCATTCAAACGGGTTTGCCTTGGCGGGATACTGCTTGGCCTCCACGATGAACCAGCCTTCGTAATGTGCTTCTTCCAGTGTGGCGAACACGCCCGGATGGTCCATGGATGGTGAAGCAGCCTTCAAGCACTGCCTTGCGGCATGCGAAGCCCGCCGCATACGCCTGTTCCGTCTTGTCCGGGCGGATATCCCTTTTTCCTTGTTCCAGCATCTTTCTCACCACCTACTCTATTTTACCTCATATACACCAAAAAGCCCAGCTTTCGCTGGACTTTTTCAATAAGCTGAGGGAAGCCGCATCAAGCGGCTTCCCTTTGTTTTAAGCGGTTTCCTCTGCAAAATTGCCGGTATACAGCTGGTAGTATTTGCCTTTCTTTTCGATCAGCTCGTCGTGCGTGCCGCGTTCGATGATGCGGCCCTGCTCCAGGACCATGATGCAGTCGGCGTTGCGGACGGTGGACAGGCGGTGCGCGATGACAAAGGTCGTGCGGCCGCTCATCAGCGCGTCCATGCCGTCCTGCACCAGCTTTTCCGTGCGGGTATCAATGGAGGAGGTTGCCTCGTCGAGGATAAGCACAGGCGGGTCTGCGACCGCCGCGCGCGCAATGGCAAGCAGCTGGCGCTGGCCCTGGCTCAGGTTGGAGCCGTCGCCGGTGAGCATGGTGTTGTAGCCGTCCGGGAGGCGGCGGATGAAGCCGTCCGCGTTGGCAAGCTGGGCTGCGGCCATACATTCTTCGTCCGTGGCGTCCAGATTGCCGTAGCGGATGTTCTCCATGACTGTGCCGGTAAACAGGTGGGTATCCTGCAGCACGATGCCCAGCGACCGCCGCAGGTCGGGCTTTTTGATCTTGTTGATGTTGATGCCGTCGTAGCGGATTTTGCCGTCCGCAATATCATAAAACCGGTTAATCAGATTGGTAATCGTCGTCTTACCCGCGCCGGTTGCGCCGACAAAGGCGATTTTCTGACCCGGTTTTGCCCAAAGGCTGATATTGTGCAGCACCAGTTTGTTTTCGTCGTATCCGAAATCCACATCGTCAAAAACAACGCCGCCCTGCAGCCGGGTATAGGTCACCGTACCTTCCGCCTTGTGCGGATGCCGCCAGGCCCAGACGTTGGTGCGGGTATCCGCCTCGTGCATCTGGCCTTCCGCGTCTTCCCTGGCGTCCACCAGTTCCACATAGCCCTCGTCGGTCTCGGGCGTCTGGTCCATCAGGTCAAATACACGCTGGGCGCCTGCCGCAGCGGTGACGACAAAGTTGATCTGCTGGCTGACCTGTGTGATCGGGTTGGTAAAGCTTTTGTTCAGGCCGACAAACGTGATGACCGTGCCGACCGTCACGCCTGCCAGGCCGTTGATGGCGAGCAGCGCGCCCACAATAGCAACGAGCGCATAACTCAGCCAGCCGATGTTGGCGTTGGCCGGCATCAGCAGGTTGGCGTAGCGGTTCGCCTTGTTGGCGCTGTCGCGCAGGGCCTCGTTGACCTTGTGGAAATCCTCCATGGCGGCCTGCTCATGGCAGAACACCTTGACGACCTTCTGGCCATCAAGCATCTCTTCAATAAAGCCGTCCACGATACCGAGATCGCGCTGCTGCTTGACGTAATACCGGCCGGACAGAGCGGAGAATTTTGCGGTGACAAACAGCATGACGGCTGCCGTCAGGATGGAAATGACGGTCAGCGCAGGGTTGAGCACGATCATGGTAACCAGCGTCGCCACCATTGTCACAACCGAGTTGATGACCTGCGGGATGCTCTGGCTCAAAAGCTGGCGCAGGGTGTCGATATCGTTGGTGTAAACCGACATGATGTCGCCGTGCGCATGCGTGTCGAAATACTTGATCGGGAGGGATTCCATTTTGCGGAACAGGTCGTCGCGCAGGTGGCGCATGGTGCCCTGGCTGACGTTTACCATGATGCGGTTATAGGCAAACGCGGTAATAACGCCGACCGCCATGATACAGGCCAGCCGCACCAGCTGCTGCGCCAGCCCGCTGAAATCGGCAGAGCCGGAACCCAGCATGGGGACGATGTAATCATCCACCAGGCTTTGCGGGAATGCCGCGCCGACAACCGTTGTAACCGCAGTAATCAGGATACATACGATCACAAGGGCGAACAGGTATTTGTAGTAATGCAGCATATAACGGATGACCCGATTGAGGACAACCATCGAACGCTGCTTGATGCCTCTTTGTTTCATACAGTTGTGTCCCTCCTTTACGCGGGCTGGTCGAAGTCGCCGCCGCCCTTGACCTGGGATTCGTAAATCTCCTGGTAAATGGCATTGGTCTTCAGCAGGTTTTCATGGGTGTCGAAGCCGTTGATGCGGCCTTCGTCCAGCACCAGAATCCGGTCGGCGCCCTCCACGCTCGAAATACGCTGGGCGATGATGATCTTTGTTGTGCCGGGGATGCGCTCGGCAAAGGCGGCGCGGATTTTGGCGTCGGTCGCAGTATCGACCGCGCTGGTTGAATCGTCGAGGATCAGCACTCTCGGCTTTTTCAGCAGCGCGCGGGCGATACAGAGACGCTGCTTCTGGCCGCCGGACACATTTGCGCCGCCGCGTTCGATGCGGGTGTTGTAGCCGTCCGGCATGCGGTCGATAAATTCATCCGCGCAGGCCGCCTTGCAGGCCTGGATGCATTCTTCTTCGGTTGCATCCGGATTGCCCCAGCGCAGGTTTTCCAGAATCGTGCCGGAAAACAGCGTATTTTTCTGCAGGACGACCGAAACCTGGTTGCGCAGCACTTCCATATCGTACTGCCGCACATCCGTACCGCCAACGCAGACCGAGCCGTCGTCCACATCATACAGGCGGCAGATCAGGTTGACCAGGCTGCTCTTACCCGAACCGGTGCCGCCGATGACGCCGATGGTTTCGCCGGACCGGATGTGCAGGTCGATATCAGACAGCGCGTTTTTGCCGCTGCCGTGTTTGTAGGAAAAGTTGACATGGTTAAAATCAATGCGGCCGTCCGGCACTTCCATCACAGGCTGCTCCGGATCGTGCAGGTCCGGGGTTTCGTCCAGCACTTCGCTGATACGGCGGATGCTCGCCATGGACATGCTTATCATAACGACGACCATGGACAGCATCATCAGGCTCATGAGCAGCGACATAATGTAGCTGAACAGGCTGGTCAGGTCGCCGGTGGACAGGCTGCCGCCCACGATAAAGTGCGCGCCCATCCAGGAGACCGCGATGATGCAGAAATACACTGCAACCATCATGGCGGGGTTGTTGAAAGCCAGCAGGCCTTCTGCCTTGACCGAAAGGCGGTACAGGTTATTCGAAGCGTTGGAAAATTTGGTGTTTTCATAATCCTCGCGGACAAACGCCTTTACCACACGGATTGCGGATACGTTTTCCTGCACGCTGGCATTCAGGTCATCGTATTTCTGGAAGACCTGATTAAAAATCTTCATGGTGACCACCATGATAACGCCGAGCACCACAATGAGGAACGCAACCGCGATCAGGAAGGTCAGGCTCATGGTAACGTTGATATACAGGCACATCAGAAAACTGAAGATCAGGTTGAGCGGCGCACGGACTGCTACGCGGATGACCATCATAAACGCGTTCTGTACGTTGGTGATATCGGTCGTCATGCGGGTGACAAGGCCTGGTACGCTGAACTTGTCGATATTGGAAAAGGAAAAGGTCTGGATGTTGGCATAGATGGACTCGCGCAGGTTGGCGGACAGGCCGGAAGCCGCGCTGGCAGCATATTTCCCTGCGGTTGCACCGAAAAACAGGCTGAGGAATGCCATTACGACCATCAGGATGCCGTAGCGGTAAACCGCAGGCATGCTGCTGGCCTGTAACCCCTGGTCAATGATTTTTGCCGTAATAAACGGAAGTAAAATCTCCATGACCACCTCGAGCGCGGTCAGGCCGATGCAGAGCAGGGTGTCCTTTTTATACTGCCTGAGTTGATGCATCACTTTTCTCATGCACGGATGCCTCCTTCTGTTGACTGGTATTTAACTGGTTGAGCTTGTGCAGCATTTTGTGCTGCAGATGTTCCATGGCAAGCAGCTCTGCGGACGTGAAATTCATGTCCAGCCAGGCCTGTGCCTTCCGGTTTTCCTCAGAAAGCCGCTGCAGCATTTGCTCGCCGTTTTCGGTCCCATACAGGAGCTTGCGCCGGTCATCGCCCCGGCAGGGCTCGGCCCGCACATAGCCCTTTTCCCGTAGCTGTTTAATTAGCTGGGAAAGGGTTGCCTTGGAATAGCCATATGCATGGTGGATCGCCGTCAGCGAAGTGCCGGTATCGTTATGGCACAGGATGTACAGCAGCACCTGGGACTGGCAGCCGGTCAAATGCTCTTTTGCCATTGTGCGGTTGGCCCATAATTCAAGCTGGATGCCGATCTGCCGGTTGTTCCGCGCCAGTGTACCGATATCCATTGCCATGTGTTCTCCGCCTCCTTTCGATCGTTCGGAGCAAAACTTTTTTCTTCCTTACTTTTTTATAGCACAGTTTTTCTTGCCTGTGAAATTCAAATATGCTATCATCTATAAAGGATGTTTATAGCTTTTCTGCATTCTACAAAAATA
>USSI01000066.1 GCA_900557315.1 uncultured Butyricicoccus sp.
TTCTGTGCGGTGGACGGGCTGTTCGGGCTGGACCGGTCAACCGGCCTGCTGCTCGGCATCATGCTCGCGCAGGACGAAGGCGACAACGAAAAGGCACTTGACCTGTTTGAGCGGTATATTGACGCGCAGCTGGCCTGCACGCTGGACTACCGGGACAACCCGTTCTTTGCCGCCGTACAGATGCATGCACCCACGCACAATGAAATCGCGGAGACCCGTCGCCTGACGCTGCGCGCGATCGAAGAGGACGAGCGCTACGCGCCCATCCGGGACGAAGCGCGTTTCCGGGCAGCGCTCGGCCGACTGCGCGCCGCGATCCCGCCGGAAGCATAAAAAATACGCCCGGAACAAAAATCGTTCCGGGCGTTACCCGTGCTTGAGACACATCTTTTTCATATGCAGAATGGAACTCCCCTGCTTTTATTTCAGGAAATTTAGATATAAAAAAACCACGCGGCCTGAACTGCACTATGCTGCAAGCCCTGCGTGGACATATCGGTAAGCAGTTTACTTATCGCTCTGCGTCTCATGCTCATCGCCGAAAATCAGGTCGTCGATATCCGGCCGGTCGGGCTTCTGCGGGATTCTGATTTTTCTCATAAGCCTTTGCACCTCCTCTGTTTCGTATTCTATGAATAAGTATAACATATTATGCAGAAAAATCAAATGAAATTCCTGTAAAGTTACACAAATGTAACAATTCAATGAAATCTTTCCGTGAACTTTTTGTTAAATCCAACTATAATTTTGTAAATTCTCAAAAATCCCCGATAAAAAGCCGTTTTTCACGCCAGTCATGCAGGCACAAAAAACAAAAACCAGCCCATCCTGCGGGCTGGCTCAAAACAGCAGGCCTCATAACCTGCCCCTTTCCCATAGCGGCAATCCGGTCCGCCTATCACGCGGTACTTTCCGCCTTTGGGTCAGATAAAAATACCCCGCCCTGCCGATGCAGCCCGATTAGTAACCTGCACGACTCGGCAGGTGGGTTTTCTGTTTGGCATGTCTGCGCTTCCAACGTCCGTGTATACCCGGGAGGCCTGCTGCTCAATGCCAAAACTTTCCGAAATCCCGTACTAAAAATGTGGGTTAAAAAAGAGCTGCTGTCGTACAGGGCAGGGATATCCGCCTTGCCGGAACCGTTTTGCGGTCCCTTTCACGCACGCTTTACCGGGGAGGGTTATTCGTCCTCCTCGGCCTCGGCGCGCTCCATCACAATGTTGAACACTGCATCAGCGATTTCGTCGTCCTCCACCGCCTCAAGCAGTTCTTCGCCGTCTTCCTCGACGATCTGCATGATGACAACCTCCGCGTCTTCCTCCAGCGAAAGCTCCGCCGGGATAAACGCCAGATAGGTCGTGCCCTCGTATTCCACGGTGTCGATGTGTTCAAACTCGACCTCGTTGCCGTCCTCATCAATCAACGTTACGAAATCGTTGCCGTATTCCTCGTTCACAGATCCGGCACCTCCTTTATGTTCCCTGTTGTAACTGTTGTGGGGGATATTTCCTTCCCCGCTTTAAGCATAGCAAATCACAAGCGGTTTGTAAAGCCCAAGTTGCAGGGACTGCGCACTGTCATAGTATGCCGTTCACTCGCAATATCATACCAGCTGAAAAGAAAGAAATAAAGCCTTGACTTTTCCTGTCCGTTCTGGTATAGTAATGCAGGTAACAAAGAAGAAGGCAGCGTCCTCACCCGCAGCGCATCAGCAAACGGGTCAATAAAGCACAAAGCCGTGTCGCGCGGTTTTGCGTTTTTATGCTGGGAGGACGGTCGTTTTCGACCGGTCCTTTTTCTTTTTGTCTTAACCTGTTAATCGTTTGGAGGTGCTTACCAATCAGCAGCATGGAACATCAAATCAATGAAGAGATCCGCGACAGAGAAGTCCGTCTGATTAACGACGACGGCGAGCAGCTCGGTATCGTCCCCATCCAGAAAGCGCAGGAAGCCGCCGTGGAAAAGGGCATGGATCTGGTCAAGATCGCCCCGCAGGCCAAGCCGCCTGTCTGCAAAATCATGGACTACGGCAAATTCCGTTTCGAGCAGGCCAAGCGCGAAAAGGAAGCGCGCAAGAATCAGCGCGTCGTGGAGATCAAAGAGATTCGCCTGACCCCCAACATCGACGTCGGCGACCTGAACACCAAGGTAAAGAACGCCTGCCGCTTCCTCAAGGACGGCGACAAGGTCAAGGTTTCGGTCCGTTTCCGCGGCCGTGAGGTTACGCATGCGTCGCTCGGTCAGGATCTGCTCCATCGCTTCGCGGAACTGTGCGCAGATTGCAGCACGGTGGAAAAGCAGCCCAAGCTCGAAGGCCGCCAGATGCTCATGTTTCTGGCGCCCGCCAAGGACAAGTAAACCAATAAAGCGCGTTTGCAGCGCAAATTCAGAGAGGAGCAAACCTTATGCCTAAGATCAAAACGCACAGCGGTGCAAAGAAGAGATTTACCGTTACCAAGAACGGCAAGTTCAAGCGCGGCCACGTCGGCAAGCGCCACCTGCTCAACGGCCATGGTAAGACGACCAAGCTGAAGCGCCACCTCCGCAAGGAAGGCTTCGCGGATTCCACCAACGTAGCGCAGCTCAAGCGTCTGCTGCCGTACAAGTAATCAGAACCATCATCTTTTCATATAGGAGGCAAATACAATGGCAAGAGTTAAGGGCGCAATGATGACGCGCAAAAGAAGAAAGAAGATCCTGAAGCGTGCCAAGGGTTACTGGGGCGCCAAGTCCACCCACTACCGCGTAGCCAACCAGGCGGTTATGAAAAGCCTGAAGTACGCTTATATCGGCCGCAAGCACAAGAAGCGTGACTTCCGCCGTCTGTGGATCACCCGTATTTCGGCTGCCGCCAAGTCCTGCGACATGAACTACAGCCGCTTCATGAACGGCCTGAAGAAGGCTGGCATTGACCTCAACCGCAAGATGCTCGCTGACCTGGCTGTCAACGACAAGGCTGCTTTCGCTGCTCTGGCAGAGAAGGCAAAGGCTGCGCTTTAATCTGCGCGCCGGCCGGTCCAACCGCAAAGCAGGAAAGCCTTTCCGGAAATCCGGACAGGCTTTCTTTTTTTGTTCCATCCGCGGCGCGGCTGTGCTATAATTAGATTGTGATCTCTCACAGCAAAGCAAGAAAGGTGGTTTTCCCATGCAGCAGCCGATTCGAATCATATCCCGCGCCAACAAGCGCCTTTACGCGGACGCAATCCCCGGGCATTTTGCAACCAATCATTCTCATATCAACTACTACATTGATATGTCGGAAATCAAGCATAACATGACCATGTCGCTCGAAGCGGCACGCAGCATTGCGTTCCACTTTTCCACGGTCAGCGTGGACACGATCCTGTGCCTTGAGGGCACGGAATACATTGGCGCATACATCGCGCGCGAGCTGGCCAACGCAGGCCTTGGCAGCATGAATTCCGGCAAAGATATCTACCTCATCGAGCCGGACAGCAACGTCAACGGCCAGTTCATGTTTGCGGACAACCTGCGGCATATGATCGAGCACCGCAATGTGCTGGTCCTGGTCAACACCGCGTCAACCGGCCAGACCCTCTCGCAGACGCGCGAATGCATCGAATATTACGGCGGCCGCGTGGCAGGCTACTCCGCGCTGTTCTCCAACATCTCCGAGCTGGACGGCAAGCCGGTCATCAGCCTGTTTACAGGCGCGGATTTCCCGCATTACCACAACTTCGTGCGCGGCAAGGACTGCCCTGCGTGCGCGGCGGGCACACCGCTGGATGCCATCGTCACCCCGCGCGGCTATACCAAACTGTAACCATAGCAAACAACCGGAAGGGTTATTCCCCTTCCGGTTGTTGTTTTTCATGCATCCTGCGCGCACAGCACCCGCTGCGCGGGCAATGCGCGCGTTTTTCGCACACCTCGACGTCGCCGCCCTCGATGCGAAGCGCCTTGCCGTTCACGACACAGTCCGCTATCTTGCGGCGCGCGCTGTTGTAGATCGCCTGAACGGTCGTGCGTGCTACGCCCATCTGCGCGGCCGCCTGTTCCTGCTGCAGGCCCTCGAGGTCGATCAGGCGGATTGCCTCGTATTCATCCAGCCCCATCGCGACAGCCTCCCCCGCACAGACTGCGCCGCGCGGGACAAACTCCCGGCAGGAAGGCAGGCCGCACACCCGGCGGCATTTTTTCGGCCTGGGCATGGGTCAGCCGTGGCAGTGACCGCCGCAGTGGTGGCCGCCGTGCGAGGCGCAGTCATGCCCTTCCCCGTGGTGCTCATGGTGGCTGCACTTGACATCCGGGTTGTACGCCAGCGTACCGGACAGGAACGCTGCAACCGCCTCGTCCGCGCTGCCCTGTACCCCGCCGAGCAGGCGGATATTCGCCTCCGCGAGCGCGGCCTGCGCGCCGCCGCCGATGCCGCCGCAGATCAGGGTGTCCACACCCTGGGCAGCAAGGAAGCCCGCAAGCGCGCCATGTCCGCTGCCGTTTGTATCCACAATTTTGGAAGAAAGGATTTTCCCGTCCTTTGCCTCATATAGTTTGAACTGGGCGGTGTGGCCAAAGTGCTGGAATACCTGCCCATCCTCGTAAGTGACTGCAATCTTCATTGTGATGCGCCTCCGTGTTTCATTTCCGGCATATGCCGGTTACTTATTATATGATAGCACTTTTCCGGCATATGTCAAGAATAACTTTTATCCCCGCGCCGCAGCCCGAAGCAAAACACGTGCCCGCGGCGCACCTGCCCATAAAATAGAAAAAGCCTGCTGAGCAGGCTTTTCTCGACTACGGCCGCAAAAACTCCGGCAGGCGGCGTCTGGCCTCCAGCCGGTAAATACGCGCGCCCTCAGAGGAGAACTTCTCCTCGTACTCGGTCATCACGTTTCCTTCGAAGTCCGAATGGTGCAGGTCGAGCGAGATATTCTGGATGAGCCAGCCGAATTGGCAGATTTCCGCAAGCGTCCATTCGAAAAACCGCTGGTTATCGGTCTTGAAACAGATATCGCCGCGCGTCGTCAGGATTTCATCGTATACCTCAAGATACGCGCGCCAGGTCAGGCGGCGCTTGCGCTGCTTGTTGGGCGGCCATGGGTCGGAAAAGTTTAAGTAAATGCGGTCAACCTCGCCCGGGGCGAATACCTCGCGCAGCTCGGCCGCATCGAACGAGACGAACCGCAGGTTGGGCAGCGGATGCTGCTGGCACCGCTCGGCTGCCATGATGAGCGCCCCTTCCTCCCGCTCGACCGCGATGAAGTTGACGTCCGGATGCAGCTCCGCCATGCCGATCGCGAAACGCCCCTTGCCGCAGCCGATTTCCAGGTGCAGCGGGTGATCGTTGCCGAACAGCGCGCGCCATTTGCCGCGTTTTTCCTTCGGCTCAAACGCCATTACATCCGCGCAGGCGCCAAAGCGGATATCTAAATTTTTCTTTTTGCGCATTCTCATGCGTTAAAATTCCCCTTTTTTTCATTTTTCAGCCCTCTTATTATATCCTGACGGGCGCACATTTGCAAGAGGGTTTGGCATTCCCGAACGCATGGCGCGCTGCGTAATTATTTCTTTGGAAATGCTGTAAGCTGTGCTATAATAATACCATAATCGTATTTATCTGGGGGAAGAAAATATGTTCAAACGCTCCAGTGGCGTGCTTGCGCACGTCACTTCACTGCCTTCGCCGCACGGTGTGGGCACCATGGGCCAATCCGCCCGTAATTTTGTCGATTTCCTGGCCGATGCGCACCAGACCTACTGGCAGGTGCTGCCGCTCGGCCACACCGGCATCGGCGATTCGCCCTACCAGTGTTTTTCCGCCGCGGCGGGCAACCCCTATCTGATCGACCTGGACCTGCTGGCCCAAGACGGCCTGCTGACCGAGGCTGAGATCAAGGCGGGCGATTTTGAAGCCTCGCCGGACGAGGCCGACTTCGAGCAGCTGGCGGACACCCGCTGGCCGCTGTTCCGCAAGGCATATTCCCGCGTGGACGACAAGATGCGCGAAGAAATCGCCGCATTCACTGAAGAAAACGCCGAGTGGCTGCCGGATTACGCACTGTTCATGGCGCTCAAGGAAGAAAAATACCACCATATGCCGGTCTATATGTGGCCGGAAAAGGCGGTGCGCGACCGCAAGCCTGCTGCGCTCGAAAAGGTGACATCCGAACTGCGGGATGAGATCGACTTCCGCATTTTCCTGCAGTACATCTTTTTCCGGCAGTGGAAGGCGCTGCGCGAATACGCAAACAAAAAGGGCATCCAGATCATCGGCGACATCCCAATCTATGTGTCCGCCGACTCGTCGGATGTATGGACGCACCCCGACCTGTTCAAGCTCAAGGCCGACCGCAGCCCTAAGCTGGTTGCGGGCGTACCGCCTGATTACTACTCCGCCACCGGCCAGCTCTGGGGCAACCCGGTCTACGACTGGGACGCACACCGCGCGGAGAACTACGCCTGGTGGATCTGGCGCATGAAGAGCAACATGGCGCTGTTCGACGTGGTGCGGCTCGACCACTTCCGCGGCTTCGCGGCGTATTGGGAGGTCAAGGCCACCGAGGAAACCGCCGTCAAGGGCCGCTGGCGCAAGGGGCCGGGCATGGAGCTGTTCCGCGCCATTGAGGACGCGCTCGGCCCGATCCCGCTGATCGCGGAGGACCTTGGCGTACAGACCGACGAGGTGCGCGCGCTGCTCGCAGAAAGCGGCTTCCCGGGCATGAAGGTGCTGATCTTCGGCTTTACCCCGGATGAGGACAACGAGCACCTGCCGCACAACTATGTGCCCAACAGCATTGTTTACACCTCGACCCACGACTCGCAGACCGTGTGCGAGCAGATCATGGACATCTGCACCGAGCCGGAAAAGCAGTTTGCCTACCGGTACCTGCGCACCTCGCACAGCGAGGCCATGGGCTGGAGCGCGATCAAGAGCGTATGGGCTTCCCCTGCGCGCATTGCGATGACCACCCTGCAGGACCTGCTCTCGCTCGGCGCGGACGCGCGCATGAACACGCCCGCGACCATCGGCGGGAAAAACTGGCGCTGGCGCGTGCGCAAGGAAGCGCTCAACCCGACCGTCGCCGCCATGCTGGGCGAAATCACGAAAACCTATATGAGATAAACGCTGCGCCCGGCGCAGCACCCCATTCCCACAAGCGACAAGATAAAGGATAGCGATAGTATGAAAATCACCACAGCAATTTTTGATTTGGACGGTACCCTGCTCAACACGCTGGGCGACCTGTGCGACAGCGTCAACTGCGCAGTGATGCGCCGCGGCTTCCCGGCCGTCACTGAGGAGCAGACGCGCCAGCGCGTCGGCAACGGCGTGCGCAACTTGATCCGCCAGTGCA
>USSI01000067.1 GCA_900557315.1 uncultured Butyricicoccus sp.
CAAGACGCATGAAATTGTCAGAATTGCTACAGGGCGTTTCTGTGGTGCAGGCCACAGTGGACCCAAATTTGGAGATCACTGGAATCAGCTATGACTCCAGAACGACCAAGCCGGGCGACCTGTTTGTCGCCATCCGCGGCTACGCGACGGACGGCCATCAGTATATTGACAAGGCGCTTGCGCAGGGCGCGGCGGCGATCGTGTGCGAAGAGGCGCCGGAAGGTGCGCCGGCGGTTGTGGTGGAAAATTCCCGCCGCGCGCTCGCAGAGATCGCGGCTAACCGCTTCGGCCATCCGGCGGACAGCATGGTTATGCTGGGCGTGACCGGCACGAACGGCAAGACGACGACCACCTATCTCGTCAAGCACATGCTGGAGGACGCGGGGCATAAGGTCGGCCTGATCGGCACCAACCAGAACCTGATCGGCGACGAGGTGATCGAGACCGAGCGCACCACGCCGGAATCCTATGAGCTGCACGCGCTGTTCGCACGCATGCGCGACGCGGGCTGCACGCATGTTATCATGGAGGTGTCTTCGCACTCGCTCGTGCTCGACCGTGTGCATGGGATCCGCTTTGCGGTGGGCGCGTTCACCAACCTGACGCAGGACCACCTCGATTTTCATAAGACCATGGAGGAATACCGCAAAGCCAAGGCAATCCTGTTTACCATCAGCGGGAAGGGCGTCATCAATCTGGACGATCCGGCGGCTGGGGCTATGCTGGCGGACGCACAGTGCCCGTGCATGACCTTCTCCTGCGAAAAAGATGCGGCTGACCTGACCGCAAAGAATATCCGGCTGCACGCGGACGGCGTGGAGTTCGTCGCTACCACGAAGGGCGAGCTCGCGCGTGTCAAGCTGCCCATCCCGGGGCATTTCTCGGTTGAAAACGCGCTGGCCGCGCTGGGCATCGTGCTCCAGCTCGGCATGCCGCTTGCAGACGCGGCGAAGTCGCTCGCGACCGCGACCGGCGTCAAGGGCCGCGTCGAGGTTGTGCCGACCGACACGGATTACACCGTGCTGATCGACTACGCCCACTCGCCGGACGGCGTGGAGAATGTGCTGCGCGCGGTGCGCGGCTTTGCCAAAGGGCGGGTCGTTGCGCTGTTCGGCTGCGGCGGCGACCGCGACCGCACCAAGCGCCCCAAGATGGGGAAAATCGCGGCAGACCTTGCGGACTTCTGCATCGTAACGAGCGATAACCCGCGCACTGAGGACCCGAAGGCGATCATTGACGACATCCTCGAGGGCATGAAGGGCACCAAAACGCCCATGCAGGTGATCGTGGACCGGCCGGAGGCGATTCACTGGGCGCTTGCCCATGCGAAAAAGGACGATATCATCGTGCTGATGGGCAAGGGGCATGAGACCTATCAGGAGGTCAACCATGTGAAGCACCACATGGATGAACGCGAAATTGTCAGGGACTATTTTTCCCGATAAACGCGCCAAAACAAAGTAAGCCAGGGCGGTTTGACAGAAAATGCGTCGGCTTACGGTTATGATCTGCACATAAGCGTGTGCGGTTGTGACGGGACCATAAATTTCTGGACGGGGGATAACGACATGGAACGCTTTACGCTCGCACAGGCTGCGGCATGGACTAAGGGAGAAGAAAAAGGAGAGGCCGAGCTGGCCGCAGTCTCGACCGACTCCAGGCAGATCCCGGCGGATGCGCTGTTCCTGCCCATCAAGGGCGAGCGGTTTGACGCGCATGATTTTATCGGCAAGGCGATTGAAAACGGCGCTGCGGCAGTCGTGTCCCATCGCCAGAACGAGGAATATCCGGTGCCGGCGCTCTATGTGGAAAACACGGCGCAGGCGCTGCTCGATCTTGCGGGCGGCTACCGGCAGATGTGTGGCGGCAAGGTGGTCGGCGTGACCGGATCGGTCGGCAAGACCACCACTAAGGAGCTGCTGTACGCCGTGCTGCGGCAGAAATATAACGCACAAAAGACCGAGGAAAACCTGAACAATGAGATCGGCCTGCCGCTGACGCTTTTCCGCATGACGCGCCAGACCGAGGTTATGGTCGCCGAGATGGGCATGAACCACTTCGGCGAGATATCCCGCATGACCGCGGCGGCGCGGCCGGATATCGCGGTTATCACCAACATCGGCACTTCGCATATCGAGTTCCTCGGCTCGCGCGAAGGCATCTGCAAAGCAAAACTCGAAATACTGGAGGGCCTGCAGCCGGACGGATGTGCCGTCCTGTGCGGTGACGAGCCGCTGCTGTGGGACAAACGCGCGCAGCTTGGCTGCCGTGTGATTACCTATGGAATGGAAAATATCGCCTGTGATTTGACGGCATACTTGCATAACGACGGCGCATTTGATATAGTAAATAACAGTCTGCCGGCCGCGGCGCTGCCGCCCGGCGGAAAATTTACAGCAAAGCTCAGCCTGCCGGGGGCGCACAATGTGCTCAACGCGCTTGCCGCAGCGGCGGTTGGCCTGCTGCTCGGCGAAACGCCGGAGCAGATCGCCGCAGGGCTTGCTTCCTACGAGGCGAGCGGTATGCGGCAGAATATCTATGAGCAGAACGGCTATCAGATTTACGCGGACTGCTATAACGCCAGCCCGGACGCGATGGAGGCCACGCTTGCGGTGCTCGGTTCAATGGCGCCGGAAGGCCGCCGCTTCGCGGTGCTTGGCTCGATGCTCGAGCTGGGTGATTACGCGGAGGAAGGCCACCGCCGCGCGGGGCGCGCCGCCGCGCAGTACGCGGATGCGCTCTATGCCTACGGGCCGGGCGCGGATGCAATGGTAGCCGGTGCGAAGGAAAAAGGGATGGGGCGGGCGTTTGCATTTGACGACCAGCCCGCGCTTGTCGCGGCGCTGCGGCAGGATGCGAAAAAAGGCGACGCGCTTCTGTTCAAAGGAAGCCGCGGCATGCGGATGGAGCAGGCGCTCAAGCTGTTCTTAGGGGAGGACGTAGAAGAATGACACCAATCAATGGCAAAACCGCGCTGATTGTCTGTGCGATTGCGTTTGTAATCACCGCAGCGATCGGGCCGGCGGTTATCCGCTATCTGCGAAAGATGAAATTCGGCCAGAAAATCCTGGAGATCGGGCCGAAATGGCATATGAACAAGCAGAATATCCCGACGATGGGCGGCTTCATGTTCATCATCGGCATTGCTGCCGCTGTGCTCGCGGGCAACCTGCTGCTGGGCGGGCTGGCAGTCCCGTCGCTTGCGGTGCTCGGCCTTGCCGTGGCATATGGTGCGGTCGGCCTGGTGGACGACTATGCCAAAATCAGGAAAAAGGAAAACGCCGGCCTGACCCCTAAGCAGAAGCTGGTGCTCCAGATTCTGGTGGCGGCGGTGTTTATCCTGGTGCTGTTTCTCCAGTCGGATGGCCTGCCTGCCATCTGGATTCCATTCACGGATATTGCGATCCCGCTGCCGTGGCCGCTGTACATCATCTTTGCCGCGTTCGTGATTGTCGGCGCGGATAACGCGGTCAACCTGACCGACGGCATCGACGGCCTTGCCGCAGGCGTGACCCTGCCGGTGGCTATTTTCTTTGTGGCTGTCGGCATTGCACGGCAGGATGCGGGCGTGATGATCTTTGCAGCAGCGCTTGCAGGCGGCCTTGCGGCATTCCTGATCTATAACTTTAACCCCGCCAAGGTGTTTATGAGCGACACCGGTTCGCTTTTCCTCGGCGGCGCAGTGGCCGGGCTGGCGTTCGCATGCAACATGCCGCTGATCCTGCTGCTGGTTGGCCTGATTTATATCATTGAAACCCTGTCGGTTATCCTGCAGGTAACATATTTTAAGATTTCCGGCGGTAAGCGCCTGTTTAAGATGGCGCCCATCCACCATCATTTTGAGATGTGCGGCTGGGGCGAAAAGAAGATCGTGCTGATCTTCTCCGGCCTGACTGCTCTGCTGTGCCTGCTGGCGTACTTTGTTGCGCTCGGGCCGGTCCTGTAAATTTTCCCGAACCTTTATGGAGGTGTCCCCATGCCCACGACAAGCAGACAGACGCGGCCCACGCGGCGTATGACCCCGGCGCGTCGTCCCGCACCGCGGCCTGCGCCGCGCGCCTCGACTGTGGTTCTCCCGCGCGAGCAGGCAATGCGGCCGCAGCCGGCGGGCACGCGTACGCGGGGCACTGTGCGCGTGCGGGCGCATGCGTGGGATACCGGGGTGTTTTTCTCGGTTATGCTGCTGCTGATTATCGGCCTGATCGCGCTGTTTTCGGCCAGCTATTCCAATGCCCTGTTTTACCAGGGCAGCGCCACCCACTTTATCAGCCGGCAGGGCATATTCGCGGTTGCGGGCGTGTTTGCGATGGTGGTGGTTTCCAAAATCCCGTATAAGACATACGCACAGCTGAGCAATTTAATCATGGCGGCTTCCATTATCCTGCTGATCCTGGTTATCACACCGCTGGGTACATCCTCAAACGGTGCGCAGCGCTGGCTGTTCGGCTTCCAGCCGTCCGAGCTGGCAAAAATTGCGGTCATTATCTGTTTTTCCAAGTGGGTTGCGCGCGACCCCAAAAGCGTGCGCAGCCTGAAGGGCATGATCCGGCCGTACGGCTTCCTGCTCGTGGCGTATGTTGTGCTGCTGTATTTCGAGCCGCATACTTCGGCGATGATGATTATCTGCGGCATCGGCGTCATTATCCTGCTGGCGGGCGGTATGCGCCTGTGGTATTTCGGCCCGATTATTGCGCTCGGCGCGGGCGTGCTGACCGCATTTTATTTCATGTTTGAGCACGTGCGCGAGCGCTTCGCCGTTTGGCTGGACCCGTTTTCCGATATGCGGGGCGAAGGTTTCCAGGGCGCGATGAGCCAGATCGCAATCGGCTCGGGCGGTATCACCGGCCGCGGGCTGGGCAACGGCATCCAGAAGCACCTGTATCTGCCCGAACCGCAGAACGACTTCATCTTTGCCTCCTGGTGCGAGGAGATGGGGCTGATCGGCGCGCTGTTTGTCATCCTGCTGTTCGCGTACCTGATTTTCCGCGGGTTCCGCGTGGCGCGGGCGGCGCCGGATAAGTTCGGCTGCCTGCTGGCGACCGGCATTTCCGCAAAGCTTGCCATCCAGACGCTGATGAACCTGTTCGTTGTGACCGGTATCATGCCGGTCACGGGTGCGGCGCTGCCGTTCTTCAGTTATGGCGGCACGGCGCTGCTGCTGCAGCTGGGTGAAATGGGCATCCTGCTCAATATATCACGGTATATGCGCGTGGAAGCGAAGCAGGAGGAATAACACCGGCTGGACCAACCATCCGATTAAAAGCGCAGGCTGCGGGCTGCATCCTGCCGGACACATTCCCGCCGTGGGGCGGCATTCCAATGCGAGCAAACCCACGCACACATGGCGCAAGGCCGGCTGCTTTCGGCTGGCTCGCTGTGCAGCGCAGGGTTTTATGGAAATTGCGGCAGGCCGCAGTTTCCCATAAAATGCGCGTATGAGGCGCGCAAAGGGGGAACACACCTTTGAGACTGTATATCACCGGCGGCGGCACGGGCGGGCATGTTACGCCCGGGCTGGCGATTGCACGGTACTTTGAGCACAAGCATCCGGACACGGTGGTCCGGTTTGCGGGATCGGCACGCGGCATCGAGAACAAGCTGGTTCCGCGCGAGGGCTATCCGCTTGATACGATTGAGATCATCGGCCTGTCGCGTTCGATGAGCCTGAAAGGGCTGGCGCACAACGTCAAGGCCGCAAAACTTGCGGCCTCTGCGGTCGGAAAGGCAAAGAAAATGCTGCAGGCGGCGCGGCCGGACTGCGTAATCGGCTGCGGCGGCTATGCGTCGTTCGCGGTTGTGCGCGCGGCGCAGCAGATGGGCATTCCGACCGTCCTGCTTGAGGTGAACGCGCTGCCCGGCAAGGTGACCAAAATGCTCGCCAAAAAGGCGGACCGCGTGCTGGTCTGTTTTGAGCAGGCGAAGGAAATCCTTGGCGGAGGCGACAAAATCGTGCTGACCGGCGCGCCTGTGCGCGGCGAAATCCTTGCGGCAGACCGCGACAAGGCGCGCGCCAAATTCGGACTGCGTGAAGATGACCAGCTGGTCATCTCGTTCTGGGGCTCGATGGGCGCGAAGTATATGAACGAGCACATGGCGGGCGCGCTTGCGCTCGAGTGCAAAAACAATGTGCCGTACCATCATGTGCACGCAACGGGAGCGGCGGCGCGCGACTGGCTCCCCAAACTGGCGGCGGAGCAGGGGGCGGACCTCAAAAACCACCCCAACATCGAGGTAACCGAATATATTTACGACATGGCCGACCGCATGGCCGCGGCCGACCTTGTTGTGTGCCGCGCGGGCGCGGCGACGCTGGGTGAACTTTGTATGCTTGGCCGCCCGGCGCTTCTGGTGCCCTCGCCGTTCGTGGCGGAGAACCATCAGGAAAAGAACGCGCGCGCCCTCGAGGCGGCGGGCGGCTGCCGGGTGCTGCTGGAAAAGGATGCAGTGCCGCAGCGGCTGTACGACGAGGTACAGGACCTGCTGTCCGACCGGGAGCGCCTGCACCGCATGGGACAGGATGCGACCAAACTGGCCGCGCATGACGCGAGCGAGAAGATCTACCGCGAGATTATGTGGGCGATCGGGCATCATCATAATAAGTAACACGAAGGGACGCTTGCATGAGACGCAGAAGGCGAAAACAGAAAACGCCCGAGCAGCAGCGGCGGCACGCGAACCGGCGGCAGCGGTTTTTCCGCGTGGTCGGTCGCGTGCTGTTCATCGGTATCCTGCTGGCGGCAGCCATCGTTGCGCTGACGGTTTTCTTCCGCGTGCATACCATCACGGTGGAAGGCGCGGCGCGCTACACCGCGGAGGAAATTGTCGCGGGCATGGATGTGAAACAGGGGGACAACCTCTACCTGTGGAACAAGGTCAAGGTCACGGACGAGCTGCTCCAGCAGTTCCCCTATCTGGAGACAGTCCAGATCAGGCGGCACCTGCCGGATACCCTGGTGGTAACGGTCGAGGAGTGCACAGCTGTAGTCGCTGTCCCGTCGGATGGCGGGTATTATTACCTGAGCGAACAGGGCAAAGTACTCGAGCAGAATGCCGCAGACGGCGGCCTGCCGGTTGTCACCGGCGTAACGTTGTCCGGCCTGACGCCCGGGCAGATGGTGGAGCCGGGGGAGGACGCTTACGTGGATGCCATGCTGGAAGTCCTCCAGACCATGGATGCAGGCGGTATGCTGGATGGCCTGCGTTTTATCAACCTGCAGGACCTGACCGATAAGTATATCAAGAAGGTAGACGAGGCCTGCGCCGT
>USSI01000068.1 GCA_900557315.1 uncultured Butyricicoccus sp.
AAATGGTCGCGGCAACCGTCCTGAAGAAGTTTCAAGTCATTCCCCCGTGGGGGCACCACGCCATTTCTGGCTTATACCCATAATCATTTCGTGTTTCAAGTCTTGTCCCCGCAAGGGGGACGCTCCGGCCGGGTGCAGTACACCCCGCGGGGTGGCTGATCCCCTTCTTGTTGCTTCCGGCAGATGGGTGGCAGCCGGAACGTGGGACTTCCCTTTGCGCGCAAAGCGCGCCCTGAAGGAAGGGGTAGTGATTCGCAAGAGGCAGGGGGAACCTGGGTTCCCCCTCCTCTTGTGCGCGAGGCGGCCGCGCAGGCCGCAACGGTTTCCCCGCTTTGTCAAAACGGATATCGGAACCCCGCCGCGCGCCCCTACAGGGTGGGACCGGCCCTTCTTACTGTTTCCAGCGGCAATCACGCCCACCGGCCGGTGAGCATCAGCCCTAAAATCGAGCAGTACTCCCGGCACCGCACCGCCACCCACTGCCCCGGATAGGGCGTCGGCGCAGGGATGCCGCAGGCGTCCAGCCCGCCGCGCTCCATGAGCACGCGGGCGCGCGCAAGATGGTAGTCGCTCGTCACGACCGCTGTCCGATGCCCGTCGCCGATCAGCGCACGGGCGTTTTCGATATTCTGTATCGTGTTGCTGGACGCATCCTCCAGCAGCAGGCGGGCGCTGTCCATGCCTTTGGCAACCATGTAATCATACATCGCCTCCGCCTCAGGACACGGTTCGTTGCTGCCCTGCCCGCCGCACAGGATCGCGGTGATGTCCGGGTGTTCCTGCATGAAGTCATAGGCAGTATCCAGCCGCGCGGCAAGCGCCGCGGAGGGCTGGCCGTCCGGGTTGACCCGCGCGCCGAGCACCAGCAGGTATTCCGCATCCGCGGCCTCCGGGTCGGGCTGCATCCCCTGCATAATGATGCCCTGAATCGCGATAAACGACACAAGGAACAGCCCGAACAGCACGCGCCCCACGACAGCCAGCACGCGGAATGCCCTGTGTTTGTCCCGCAGGCGCAGCATCAGCCACTCGCCCGCGCATCCTATGGCGAGCGCGAGGAAGAATATGCCGCCGAACCGTGACGGCGCCCACGGCAGCTGGATTACCCCGCCGGCCGCGAGTACCGCCGCCAGCGCCAGCCATATCCTGCGTTCGATCATTGCATTTCCTCCAGTTCAGCAGCGACGGCTTCCCACTCGTCCATCTTGGCGGCAAGGGATTCGTCGCACTGCTCCTTTTCGGCCATCAGCTCGAGCAGGCGCGCCGAATCCGAGGACGCGTCGATCATCTGCTGTTCGAGATCGGCCGACTGCTGCTCAAGCTGGGAAATCTCCCGCTCGAGCGTGTTCAGCTGCTTCTGCAGGTTTTTGGTGCCGCCCGTGCGCTTGGGCTTTTCCGGCGGGCGGGGAACGTCGTCCAGTGTCGGGACATCGGGCTTTTTGCGCTTCGGCTGGGGCGCCGGGGCCGGATTTTCCGGCACTTCGCCTTTTTCACGATATTTTAAAAAGTCGGAATATGAGCCGATGAAGTCGGTCAGACGCCCGTTTTCCAGATACAGCACGCGGGTCGCAAACCGCTCGACAAAATACCGGTCGTGCGAGACGAACAGCAGCGTGCCGTCAAACGCCTCGACCGCCTCCTCGATCCACTCGCGGCTGGCGAGGTCGAGATGGTTGGTCGGCTCGTCCAGAATGAGGAAGTTCAGCGGGTCGTACATCAGCTCGCACAGGCGCAGGCGGCTCTTTTCGCCGCCCGAGAGCATCTCCACGGTTTTCATCTGCTGCTCGCCCGTGAACTGGAACGAGCCCAGCCGGTTACGCGCCACCTGCATGGACACGTTTTTGTCGTAGATCAGCGTGTCGATCAGGTTGCGGTGCGGGTTGGCAAAGTGCACCTGCTGCGGGAGATACGCAGGCTTCAGCCCCACGCCCTTGCGGATGGCGCCTGTATCCGGCTCTTCCTCACCGAGCAGGATTTTGAGCAGCGTCGTCTTGCCCGCGCCGTTCGCGCCGAGCAGCGCGACCTTTTCGCGGTTGCGGATGTTAAAGCTGATATCGTGTAATATTTCACGGCCGTCATAACTCTTTGTAATATCCCGGACCTTTAACACCTCTTCGGTCTCATAGTTCGGGTCGCCAAAGGTGACGGTCATCTTTTTGTCCTTTTTCGGGCGGTCTGTGACCGTCATGCGCGCGATGCGCTTTTCGATCGAGGCCGCGCGTTTGGCCAGATGCTCGGTGCCGTGCTCGTGCATGATGCGCGCGACCGCCTCGAGCCGCTTCTTTTCGGCCAGTTCGTGCTCGTGGTGTTTGAGCTGTTCCTCGCGCCGGCGCTCACGCTCGACCGCATAGTAAGAATAGTTGCCGTTGTAGAAATCGCAGGTGCAGTCGTGGATTTCGATCACACGGTCGCAGCACTGGTCGATGAACCAGCGGTCATGGGAAATAATCATGACCGTGCCGCGGTAGGCCTCGAGGTAATTGCCCAGCCAGTCCACCGCGTCCATGTCCAGGTGGTTGGTCGGCTCGTCGAGCAGCAGGATATCGGTCTGCTCGAGGATGATGCGCGCCAGGTTGATACGCGTCTTTTCGCCGCCGGACAGCAGTTCAAACCGCTGTGCGCGCATTGCCTGGGGAATTTCCAGGCCGTTGCACACGCGGTCGATCTCGAAATCGCGGTTGTAGCCGCCGAGGATTTCCAGCCGGGTTTCCAGCTGGGCGTAACGTTTGAGCAGCGAAGCGTCGTCCGGCTTGCGCGTCATCTCGTCGGTGAGCGCGTCCATGGCGGCGGCAATCTCGTCCGACTCCTGAAACGCCAGCCGCAGCACGTCCTCGACCGTGGCGTCGTCCGGGAAATCCGGCATCTGGTCGATCACGCCCGCGTTTTTGCCCGCGCCGAGCGAGACGTGCCCGCCGTCATACGGCAGGCGGCCGGTCAGGATGTTGAGCAGGGTGGTTTTGCCCGCGCCGTTTGCGCCTAAAATGGCAACTTTTTCGCCCGGCTGGATATCAAAGGAGACGTCCTGCAGAATCAGGCGGTCGCCATAGTATTTGGTAAGGTTTTGTACGGAAATGTCAGCCACGTCAGGCGGCTCCTTTCGGTATTTTCTGAATCAAAGTTTTGCAATCGGAGTTGTTCGGATACCACAGCAGCAGGCGTTTCCCAAATCTCAGCACAGCCCGATGCGCCGCTGGTGGTATCATCTTGAAATCAGCAGTATCATAGCCGCCACGCGGCTTTATGATACCACAGCGGCAAGTGCTTTCCAACCCTCGGCACGGCCCGATGCGCCGCTGGTGGTATCATCTTGAGATCAGCAGTATAATAGCCGCCACGCGGCTATTATACCACAGTTTTCCGCTTTGGGAAACCCTGTCCCAGCCTTTTCGAGCGTATTTGCCGCGGTGCAATGCGCTTCCCTCCCCTTTGGGCTGGATACAGTCGGCGTTTTGTGGTAAGATAGGGTTGCGGCACCTGCTGCCGCAAATTTCACGGCACATGATCCTCCCCGGGACAATCCTGCGGGAATGCTTTCAGATAGGTTGTGGTAAAATGAAAATCATCGGCCTTACCGGCGGCAGCGGCACGGGCAAAGGCACGGTTGCCGCACGGATGCGCGAGCTGGGCGCGGGCTGGGTGGACGCGGACGCGGTCTACCGCGGCCTGTGCGCGGAAAACCGCGAAATGCTTGCCGCACTGGACGCGGCATTCGGCGGCGTAACCGACGGGAACGGCGCGCTCGACCGCCCCAAACTGGCGCAGATCGTGTTTTCCGACCCGGAAAAGCTCGCCAAACTCAATGAGATCACCACCCCGTATATCCGCGCGGCCTCGCTCGCGGCGATGCAGGCGCAGGCGGACCGCCCGATCGTGCTGTACGACGCGCCGACCCTGTTCGAAGCCGGTGTGGACGGCCTGTGCGAGCAGGTCATCGGCGTGCTCGCGGACACCGAAACCCGTGTGCAGCGCGTCATGGCGCGCGACGGCCTCTCCATCGAGGCGGCGCGTGCGCGCATCCTCGCCCAGCCGGACGACGGCTTTTACCGCGCGCGGTGCGATTACATCATCGAAAACAACGGCGACCTTGCCGCCCTGTGGCGGGAAACCGATGCTTTATATACCATTTTGAGCAAAGGAGAGCAAAAATGACTTCTGAACAGCTGTTTTACGACAAGAAAACCGGCTTTGACAAACTGACCGGCAGCGACAAACGCAATATGCAGGCCTACGCGGAGGACTACAAAAAGTTCCTCGACGAGGCCAAAATCGAACGCGACGCGGTGAAGGAAATGGTGCGTCTGGCAGAGGAAAAGGGCTTCCGCGCCTGGACGCGCAACGACACCATCAAGGCGGGCGACAAAATCTATCAGGTCAACCGCGACAAGGGCGTTACGCTCGCGGTCATCGGCAAAAAGCCGCTCGGCGAAGGCGTGCGCCTGACCGCCGCGCACCTGGACGCGCCGCGCGTGGACATCCGCACCGTCCCGCTCTATGAGGACAGCGGCATGGCGTATTTCAAAACCCACTACTACGGCGGCATCAAAAAGTACCAGTGGACTGCGATCCCGCTCGAACTGCGCGGCGTGGTCTGCGTGTGCCACAATGGACAGATGAAAAAGATCGAGGTGCGCATCGGCGACAAGCCGGACGACCCCAAATTCGTCATCACCGACCTGCTCCCCCACCTCGCCTCTGACCAGATGGTCAAAAAGGCGACCGAGGTCATCAAGGGCGAGGGCATGAACATTCTGGTCGGCTCGGTGCCGAGCGAGACCGAGGATGAAAAGTGCAGCGAAAAGGTCAAGCTGGCGGTCATGGAATACCTCAACCGCCAGTACGGCATGACCGAGGCGGATTTCCTGTCCGCCGAGCTGTGCTGCGTACCCGCGTTCAAAGCGTGCGACATCGGGTTTGACCGCTCGTTTGTCGGCTCGTACGGCCACGACGACCGCGTGTGCTCTTACACCGCGGCGACCGCCCTGCTCGACCTCAAGGCCACGCCCACGCACACCTGCGTCTGCCTGCTGGTGGACAAGGAGGAGACCGGCTCGGACGGCGTGACCGGCATGCAGTCGCGCGCGTTCGACACCTTCATGGCCGACCTGTGCCGCGCGCAGGACGAATTTGTCGAGGAATGCTTTGAGCACTCGGTGTGCCTGTCCGCAGACGTGTGCAACGCCTATGACCCCAATTATCCCGAGGTATCCGAAAAGCGCAACGACGCACGGGCCAACTGCGGCTTCGCGCTGGTCAAGTACACGGGCGCGCGCGGCAAGTCCGGCACCTCGGACGCCACCGCCGAACTGATGGCGCGCATCCGCTGCATCTTCGACAAGGCGGACGTGGTCTGGCAGACCGGCCAGCTGGGCAGGGTCGATCAGGGCGGCGGCGGCACGGTCGCGATGTACCTGGCCAACCGCAACATCGACACCGTGGACGCGGGCGTGCCCGTGCTTTCCATGCACGCGCCGTTCGAACTGATCGCCAAACTCGACCTGTATATGGCCTACAAAGGCTTTGGGGCATTTTATAAGGACTAAAACGAAAGGCGCATGAAAATGCGCCTTTCTTACATTTTGGTTACATCTTCCATGAAAGCATGGCAGGGAAAAACCTTTTATTCTATAATTGTAGAGAAACCAGTGGCAAACACCATAAGCAATAAAAGGAGGGCATTGCAATGATGAAAAAACGATTGGTATCCCTTGTGTTGGCGGGCGCGGCGGCGCTGTCCATGACCGTAACCGCATTTGCCGCCAGCCTGCCATCCGACATACCGGATGGAGCGTGGTATCAGCCCGCAGTCCAGTATGTGCTGGACAACGGTTTGATGGGACAGACCGAACAGGGCACTTTTGCGCCGGACAGTGCAATGATCCGGCAGGATATCGCGGATGCGATTTGGCGTGATGCAAAGCTTCGGGGGTTGCAAACCGAATACGAAATCGGACAGAATCTGATGCGTATGCGGGATTATTATCTGTTTGACGGCTCCTATCTGGGCGCGCTGTCCTTTTGCTACCATACCGGCATCATGTCCGGGGATAGCGAGGGTTTTATGCAGCCGTGGCGCACCATCACCCGTGAGGAGCTGGCCGCGGTGCTGGCACGGTACGACCAGCTTATCCTGACAACAGAGGCATCCGGATTGGCGGGCAGCCAAATCGTGCACACCGGCTTTGGCAACTGGAATGAGGCCGAAGCGGAGATGCAGGCATTTACGGACTACGCTGAAATCAGCGCATGGGCGCATGATGCTGTCACAGCCTGCCTTGCAGACGGACTGCTGCAAGGCAATGCAGACGGTTCGTTCCATCCGCAGGGCATTGTAACCCGCGCAGAAATGGCGCAGACGCTGTATGATTTGTCGCTGAAGTGACAACATAATTTGAAAACCCGCTGCATCCAACAGATACAGCGGGTTTTCTATGCAATACCGGAGTCTCTTCAGTCGAAAACCGAAAACTCGATCTCTTCGATCGAATAGCCGCTCTCGAGGATCATGGGCGCGCGCAGGTTATGGTCGGCGAGCGACGCGGGCAGGTGGGCAAGGTTCAGATGCAGCTCGCTGCCGCCGCCCGCGCGCGGCGAGATCAGCAGGCTGCCGCCGTGCACCTGCGCGATGCGCTGCGCAAGCGGCAGGCCGAGGCCGAGCGAGGCGCCCTGCCGGTTGATCGAAAGATACTCCTCGAGCGACGAGGCGCGCTGCCAGCCGGTCAGCAGCAGCTGAAACAGCCCGGCGTCCAGCCCCGGGCCGCGGTCGGCAACCGTGATGGTATAGAATGCGCCGTCATCGTTCAGGCTGATGCGGATATCCCCATCCGCCGGCGTGACGCGCAGGGCGTTGGTCAGCAGGTTATAGAGCGCCGTGCGGACCATATCCGGCTCGATCAGCGCCATGCATCGGTCTGGGGCGGAAACCGCGATGGTTTTCACCCCTCCCGCAGGCCCGTTTTCCACCGCCTGCTCCGCCGCACTGCGGCAGAGCCCAGCCAGGTCGGTATAATGCAGGCGCAGCTGCTCGGTCAGCGGCGGGTCATGCAGGAAATCCGAATGGGTCAGCAGGCGGTACAGCCGCAGGCACTGCCGCCGCAGATGCGCCGCAAGCGCCGGATCCTCCACCTGCCCGGCATCCGCCAGCAGCGAACCCAGATACTGCACGCTTTTCGAGTGGATCACGCGCAGGCTGCCATCATAACCGGCGCGGTCCTCGCGCAGGAACGCCAGCAG
>USSI01000069.1 GCA_900557315.1 uncultured Butyricicoccus sp.
AGGCGGCGTTCATTCACCACCGTATCATAAAACCGGAAGCCGCCGGAGAAGTTATAGCAGTCAAATCCGTTTCCCGCCAGAATGCGGTATGCGATGTAGCTGCGCAAACCGCTCTGACAGATCACATAGACCGGTTTGCCGGGTTCGATCTCATCCATCCGCTTGCGCAGTTCATCAACCGGGATATTACGGAAGCCTGCTATATGACCCTGACGGTATTCTTCCTCCGTCCGGGTATCCAGCAGAGTCACGCTTCCGTCAACGGGCAGCGCCGGCACGTCTTCCACATGGAACTGCCGCAGCATCCCTTCCGCAATATTCTCCACCATAAACCCTGCCATGTTGACCGGATCCTTAGCAGAAGAATACGGCGGCGCATACGCAAGGTCCAGTTCTTTGAGCTGCACGGCAGACAGCCCCGCATGGATTGCAGTGGCCAGCACGTCGATGCGTTTGTCCACACCCTCATAACCCACGATCTGCGCGCCCAGCAGGCGGTATGTGCCCTTTTCAAAAACCACTTTCATGGTCATCAGCCTGCCGCCGGGATAGTAGCCCGCATGGCTCATCGGAGACAGGATAACCTTATCTGCATCAATGCCGGCTTTCCTGGCATTGGTTTCATTGAGGCCCGTGACAGCAGCAGTGATATCAAAAACCTTGATGATTGAACTGCCCTGACTGCCCGGATAACGGCTGTCCCCACCGCAGATGTTGTCGGCAGCGATCCGCCCCTGCTTATTCGCCGGCCCGGCCAGCGCAATCACGGCGTCCTGCCCTGTAACGTAATGCCTGACCTGCACCGCATCGCCTACCGCATAAATGTCCGGCTCGGAGGTCTCCATACGGTCATTGACCACAATGCTCCCCTTCAGGCCGAGCGCAAGGCCTGCGTCTTTTGCAAGCTGGGTATCCGGGGTGACGCCGATTGCCAGGACCACCATATCCGCATGAAGGGGGGCTTCGTCCTTCAGCAGGACATCTACTCCGCCGGCTTTCTCCTCAAAGCCTTCAACCGTATGTCCCAGCGCCAGCCGCACGCCGTGCTTTCGCATTTCCGCATGAATGAAAGAGGCCATGTCCGGATCAAAGGGGTTCATCAACTGCTTTGGCCGCTGGACGATCGTGACTTCCATCCCCTGCCCGCGCAGATTTTCTGCAAGCTCAAGGCTGATGAAACCACCGCCTGCCAGTACGGCAGACTTGGGATGATATTTTTCGATGTATGCTTTGATACGGAACGTATCCTCAACGGTCCGCAGGGTAAACACTTTTTCAATCCCCACGCCCGGAATCCTGGGCTGGGTGGGTCTGGCGCCGGGCGACAGAAGCAGCTTATCATAGCTTTCTTCAAATGTCCTGCCGCTCTCCAATTCCGTGACCGAAACCGTCTTTCTTTCCGGATGGATGGCAGTGACCTCATGGCGCACCCGCATCTCCACCCGGAAGCGCGAGAAAAAGCTCTCCGGCGTCTGCAGGGTCAGCTCCGCAGGATCATCAATCACGCCGCCGATATAATATGGCAGCCCGCAGTTGGCGTAAGACACGTAATGCGACTTCTCGAAAACCACAATCTGCGCCTGCTCATCCAGCCTGCGGATTCTGGCAGCTGCAGTTGCGCCGCCGGCCACACCGCCTACAATTACGACCTTCATCTTATCGTTCCACCTTTCCGGAATAGGCGGCAATACCGCCCAGATTCTTCACGTTGGCATATCCCATCTGTTTCAGGATGCCTACTGCCTGCCGGCTTCGGCTTCCTGAGTAGCAGTAAACAAACAAAGGCGCCTGCTTTTCCGCAGAATTACCGCCCCTCTTTCCAAGGCTCTGCAGCGGAACGTTTTCACTGCCGGGGATGTGTCCCTCCCGGTATTCCTGCGGGGTGCGCACATCCCAGAGAACTGCGCCCGGTGTGGCATAATATTCCTTCATGCCCTGATTGATGTCCGAACCCCTGAAAAAATCAAACAACCCCATATTGGTATCCTCCTGGCCGGTTTCGGTTATCCGCTCCGCGCGGAACAAATATACTTGCCATCCTGCCCGCGCGCTTGATGTATATGATATTTACATTATAAGCGTTTTCCCCTTTGTGTCCGTGATAAAATCACGTTTTCCGGCTTTCAGGCATTGGCTCCCATGGGGATTTACGTACCCACAGACATCATTTACCGCTTCGAATTGTGCGAACGTCCCAGCGGTATGGATTGACGATCCCGGTGCAATGGAATACAATAAGGGAAGCAAATAACCCGCAGACAGAAAAGGAGATTGCCATGAAAAAAAGGATATCTACGCTCCTGATAACATTCACTCTGCTCTTTACCGCATTTTCCCCCTATGCCGGTGCATTGAACGGATCGTCTGGGACGGCAGACGCCGCGGTTGGCGCGGCAGCCGCAGGCGCAAAACTGATTGCGTTTACCTTCGACGACGGGCCTTCCGCCTATACCTCCCAGCTGCTTGACGGCCTGGAGGAGCGCGGCGCCGCGGCCACGTTCTTTATGAACGGCGCCAACGGCTCGAGCGGCATTGTCAACTATGCTTCCCTGCTGACGCGTATGCGGGAAGAAGGGCACCAGCTGGCCAACCATACTTACAGCCACATCCTCCCGTTCAACACACAGTCGATTTCCACCATCAGCAGCGAAGTCAGCCGGGTGGAAAGCCTGCTGTTCGAACGCATGGGCGGCAGCTACACGGATATGGTGCGCACCCCCGGCGGCGCGCTGGGTGCGGCTGTGCAGACCGCCGTACCCGCCCCCATCATCCTCTGGAGCGTGGACCCGCTGGACTGGCGCTACCGCAATGCGGATACCGTATACCAGAACATCATTTCGGAAGCGCAGGACGGGGCGATCGTCCTGCTGCATGACCTGTATCCGACCAGCGTGCAGGGCGCGCTGCGCGCTATCGACACGCTCAAAGCACAGGGCTACGAATTTGTCACGGTTGCCGAGCTGCTCCGCCGCCGCGGCATTACGCCGGTCAACGGTCAGGCATACTACAGCGCCCCCAATACCGGCACCAATCTGCCCGGCTATTCCGCGCCGGCCATTTCCTCTTCTGCGGGACCGGACGGCGTGCAGGTGACCTTCTCCACCACCGAAACCGGTGTTACACTGTATTATACCACGGACGGCACGACGCCCCATTTAGGCAGCAAGCAATACACTGGCCCAATCACTATCACACAGGATACCACGTTCACCGTCGCGGGGATAGACCAATATGGAACCCGGACGCCGGCGGCTGTCGAATCCGTCGCCGGGATGCCGGCGGCAGCCGCGCCTGCTGTCCACTATGAAAACGGGCTGCTGACCCTGTCTTCCTCTACAGCCGGCGCTTCCATTTATTATACGACAGACGGTTCCGTCCCCACTTCTTCGAGCACGCTTTATACCGGCGCTTTCACTCCCTCAACCACCACCCGCTGCATTGCTGTAAAAGACGGCTATTTGAACAGCGATGTGGTAACCTGCACACTGACACGGTATGGCAGGATGTTTACGGATGTCGGCGCCGGCCAATGGTATTATGATGCAGTGAGCGAGGTCGTGGAACAGGGGCTGATGTCCGGAACCGGGGACTACACCTTCGCGCCGGATACGGTGATGAACCGCGCCATGGCGGCCTCGGTGCTGTACAGCATGGCCGGCCGGCCGGAGGCCGAATCCACGGCTGCGTTCAGCGATGTGGACGAAGACGCATGGTATTTCGGCGCAGTGCAGTGGGCTGCTTCCAGCGGCATCATGACCGGCTATGCAGGCCGCTTCAGCCCGGATGATACCCTGACCCGCGAGCAGCTGGCGGCAATCCTGCACCGCTTCGCACAGCAGCAGGGCTATGACGTGACCGCTGAGGCGGATTTGAGCGGTTTCGCGGATGTTTCCCAGATCAGCAGTTATGCGCTTGCTGCCATGCAGTGGGCAAACGCCGAAGGCTTTGTCACCGGCGTTTCGGCTGATACGCTCGACCCGCAGGGCAGCGCAACCCGCGCGCAGGTAGCGGCCATTCTCATGCGGTTCTGCTCGCACTATAGCAACACACAATAACAGGCCTCATTTCCCTGCACATGACGAAATAAAAGGCTGCCCGAAGCAACCGCTTCGGACAGCCTTTTCCTTATCTGATTTTTTCTTCTGCAATGCCGCGTTCACGAATGCGGGTACGCACATCCTCACGCAGCAGCGTATACACCACCGAAACGACCGGAATCGCGAACAGGATACCGAGCACACCCGCAAGGCTTGCGCCAAGGGTAACCGCCACCAGCACCCAGATGGACGGCAGGCCAACCGAACCGCCTACCACGCGCGGATAGATGACGTTACCCTCGATCTGCTGCAGCACCAGGAACAGAATGATAAACCATAATGCCTGCATCGGGTTGGCAATCAGGATCAGGAATGCGCCGACAATGCAGCCGATAAACGCGCCGAAAATCGGGATGAGCGCAGTCACGCCGATGAGCACTGCGATTACCAGCGCATACGGCATATTCAGCAGCGACATGCTGATAAAAAACATCATGCCAAGGATGAACGCTTCCAGACACTGGCCGGAAAGGAAGCTGTTGAACGATGCGGAGGTCAGGTTGCAGACCTCAAGGAATTTGTCAACGTGCTTTTCCGGCAGGAAGGAATAAAACAGGCGGCGGAACTGGCGGCCCAGATTTTCCTTTTGCAGCAGGATATAGATTGCAAATACGATACCGATAATCGTGTTGGCAACGCCGCTGACCACCGAAGTAGCAATATCAACCGTACTGGACAGGAAATTGCTGTGCTGCAGGAAGTCCGTAACCATCGTACTGATCGACTTCCAATCCACATCCATAAAGCTTTCGCGGATGGATTCGATCTCGGTTTCGAACATGGGGAGCATCTGCGCCGCTTCGTCAAGAAACTGCGGGAATCGGATAACGGCCTGCGACAGTTCCCGTCCAATCGCAGAGAACGAGTTATATAGTTCAGGCACCACCATGAACAACACGATCGCGATCACGCCAAGCACAACGACAACCGTGAGGATCAGGCTGAAAATCCGTTTCATCTTGCGCAGTTTGCGGTTGTGCGTCAATTTCGGATTGCCGAACAGCCTGGTCTCAAAAAAGCGCATGGGCACATTGAGCACAAACGCAATACACCCGCCGATCAGGAACGGTGCGGTCAACCCCGCCAGATAGCGCAGCGCCGCAGAAAACATCCTGGTGTTCTGCAAGCCGACAAAGAGCAAAATCGCAAACGCAATCAGCCCCATAATCTTTTTCATTGTATCGCGGTTTAAATTCACTGTTTCCGTCTCCGTCCTATTGTTGCATATCGATATAATCTAAACACTTTTCCGCGTTGAAGTCAAGCGGTCAGACGCAGGATTCACCTTCTGTTCAAAATTTTATTTACCACCTTCCTTCAATTCGTAAAGTCATTTGTGCAATCTGTATTTTTTTGCTGAAGAACCCTTTATTTCCTGCGACAGTTTTGCTAAAATAAAATTGATCTTATTGTCCGATGTGCCTGTTTCTACGCAGAATACAGCGGCATCATCAAGGGGGTAATTCATTTGAAAAAAAGACTGCTTTCTGTATTCCTGCTGGCTGCTTTCTGCCTCTGCGGGGCGCTTCCGACGGCTTCTGCACTGAGCTTTGCAGCGGAAAGCGCATTCGTCATGGATGGCGACACCGGGGAGGAACTCTATTCCTATAACGGTGATGTGGCGCGCGTGCCAGCCAGTATGACCAAGGTCCTGACCGCTTACATCATTTATCAGGAACTGGAAGCCGGTAACCTGGCACTGGACACACCGGTCAAAATCAGCCATAATGCAGCGGTCAAGTCGCGCGACGCGAACTATCCTACCGCTGTGCCGCTCACCGAGGGCGCAACCTACACGGTGGACACGCTGCTCCATCTGATTATGATCCCGTCCGCCAGCGCGTCCTGCATTGCCATGGCTGAACACATCAGCGGCAGCGAGAGCGCCTTTGTCACCCGCATGAACCAGACGGCAGACGATCTCGGCCTGAACGCTACCTATTATAACTGCCATGGCGCCCAGCCAAACTACATCACCGCCCGTTCGCAGGCAAAACTGACCAAAACCTTTATCGACACCTATCCGGATATCCTGCGCATTACCAGCAAGAGCGGCTTCAGCTTCAATGGGTCGTATTACAACAATACCAACCACCTGCTGAACACCATGGCGCCCTACAAAGGGCTGGACGGCTTCAAGACCGGCACGATTGCGGAAGCTGGCTACTGCGTTACGACGACCGCCGTCCGCAACGGCCGCCGCGTCATTGCGGTTGTGATGAAGTCCACCAGCGACTCCCAGCGCTTCGCGGATTCCCGCCAACTGCTGGATTACGGCTTTGAGCAGATTCGCCTGCGCGATGCTTCCCGCGCTGCCACCGGCGTCAGTATCACCGCCCAGCCGGCCAGCGTCCGTCCCTATCAGCCGGCATCCTTCCAGATGCAGCTGACCGGCGTTACTGCGCCGTATAACGCCAAAGCCCAGTGGTATGTCAACGGCGAAGCTGTTCCGAACTACGGCAACGACAATTTTGCCGTCACTGCGAACAAAACCAGCACGCTGAATTATACGCTGCGTGAACTGACTGGAGACACGCTGAACGTCTCATTTGTGCTGACCATGCCGGACGGCACGGAAAAACGCGCCGATACGACTGTTGCAATCGAGCAGCGTCCGGTCGAGTATACCGGCTCGCTCAATATTCAGAGCGCCGCGGTATATCCCGGGAAATCGCTCACCATAACAGCGGACATCGCAGGTGCAAACGACATCGAACGCGTGCAGCTGCCTGCCGGCTGGAAGCTGGATGGACAGGATATCGCGGGATACACCAATGCCAACTTCACGATTTTGAATGACGCGGCGCACAGCGAATACCAGATGCGCATCCCCGCTGATGCGGAGCCGGGCGTGCATACGCTCAGTTTTGAAGTCGGCAGCGCGGACAGCACAGGCGTCCACCAGCTTGTCCTGTCGGCGGAAATTGAAATCGTTTCGCCCGACGCTTCCGAAGCGGATGAAGACAGTGCAGAAACGCCGGAAAGCAGCGGCACATCGGGTGATGCACAGGCAGACGAAACGCCATCCGAGGATGCGGCAACCGATCCGGCTGCGACCGAACCAGCAGCCTGACCGCACCCTGATATAACGGTAAAAAAGAGCAGAGACCCGGTTTGGCCCAACGCC
>USSI01000070.1 GCA_900557315.1 uncultured Butyricicoccus sp.
CATCAAAAAGGTGCCGCAGGAACAGCTGGTGGACGCACTGATGGATGAAATCGCGCATTTTGAAGGAGAGTAACAGTGGCTGGAAAGCTCATTGATATTTTCGGAAACTGCAAATATATTGCGGAAGAACAGCACCTCGCCGGGGGCGAGGTGCGTTCTCTCGCTTTTGGGGATAATAACACGGTCATGGTGGTTGAGCTGGGGCTTTCCCATGTGGTCAGCCGCAAAGTGATCGCCAAGGCGGAAAAGCAGATTGCAAAGCAGTATGGGCTCGACCGCGTGTGCATCGAGCCGCGCTATTCCATGCCGGACGGGCTGACGGACGAGTACATCCGTTCGCTGTATGACGACATGGCGTACCGCATGCCGTCCGCGCGCGGCCTGCTCGACTGCGCCAAATGGAAATACGAGGGAAACGCGCTGTACATCCCGATGGACGAGGTAAGCGAAAAGCATTTTTCAAACGCCCTGCGCCACCTGGAGGCGCGCATCCGGCGCGAGCTGGATATCGTGTGCCCGGTGCACGCGGTGCGCGCCGAGGTGGGCGACTACGCGCCGCCGTCCGATGCGCCCAACAGGGAGGAAATTCTGCATCAGGCGGTCGCGGAAGCGGCGGCAGCGACACCGGCACCCGAGCAGGAGGAGAGCCGCGAGGAAATTCTGCACAAGGCTGTGGAGCAGGCGGCGGCAGCCGCGGCGGAAACGCCCAAGCCGAAAAAGCCGCGCCCCGCGCCCAAGCCGGAGCACACCGGCTATCAGCGCCCGCGCACGGAAAAGGTGCGCGAGGACGATCTGATCTTCGGTAAGTTGATGCAGGACCCGATCGTATCGGTCAACGAGGCGATCGCGGCCTACGATATGGTCACCATCCAGGGCGAGGTGTTCTTCACCGACAACAAGGATATCCACAGCAAGAAAACGGGCAAGGATTACGTCAAGATTGCGTTCGATATGACCGACCGCACGAACTCGGTGCGCGTATCCAAGTTCCTTGCTGCGGATAAGGCGGGCGACACCGCCTCCAAGATCAAAAACGGCCTGTACTGCACGGTGCAGGGCAAAATGGTGTACGATTCATACGCCAAGGAGATGGTTTTGGAGCCGACCGGCATCGTCAAGGCGAAAAAGCCCGTGCGGCAGGACAAGGCGGAGGGCATGAAGCGCGTCGAGCTGCATCTGCATACCAATATGAGCGCGATGGACGGCATGAGTTCCACCGCGTCGCTGCTGTGCCGCGCGGCGCAGTGGGGCCACCGCGCGATGGCGATCACCGACCACGGCGTGGCGCAGGCATTCCCCGAAGCGCTGCACGCGCAGGAGGGCAAGCAGAAGGACATCATCGGGGACATGAAGATCATCTACGGCATCGAGGCGTATTACGTCAACGATGCGGACAGCCTTTCGGTCGTGCGCGGTAAGTCCACCGAGCCGCTCGACGGCACGTTCATCGTGTTCGACCTCGAGACCACCGGCCTCAACCCTGCGAGCGAGGAGATCACCGAGATCGCGGCCTGCCGCGTGGTGGACGGTGCGATCCAGGACAGTTTCCAGACCTATGTCAACCCGCACAAGCCCATTCCGGAGGAGATCACCAAGCTGACCGGCATTTCGGACGAGACGGTCGCGGACGCGCCCGACCTCGACGAGGCGGTGCCCAAGTTCCTCGCCTGGGCGGGGGAGGGGCAGTATCCGCTCGTTGCGCACAACGCGGGATTTGATATGGGCTTTCTGCGCACGGCGTGCAAACGCCTGTCCATCGAGCGGGACTTTACCGCGATCGACACGCTGGAAATGTCCCGCCTGATGCTGCCGCATCTGCATAAGTTCAAGCTGAACATTCTGGCCAAGGAACTCGCGGTCGGCCCGTTCGAGCACCACCGCGCGAGCGAGGACGCAGCCGTGCTGGGGCGCATCTTTGTCAAGCTACTGGCAAGGCTCAAGGACGAGATGCACGCGGTCACGGTGGCGGATATCAACCCCGTGCTTGCCGCGACGACCGACCGCAAGAACAAGCTCAAAAACCTGCCGCGCTACCATTTCATTATTCTGGTGAAAAACCAGGCGGGGCTGCGTAATCTCTATCAGCTGATCTCCAAGAGCTTTCTCGAATACTACAACAAGCGGCCGATCATGCCGCGAAGCGAGCTCATCCGCCACCGTGAGGGGCTGATCTTCGGCTCCGCGTGCGAGGCGGGCGAGGTGTTCCGCGCGCTGACCAGTAACGCGGAGTGGGACGAGCTCAAGCGGCTGGCATCCTTTTACGACTATCTCGAGATCCAGCCCATCGGCAACAACCGGTTCATGATCGAAAAGGGAATGGCCAAGGACGAAGAACAGCTGCGCGACTGGAACCGCGATATTCTGCGCCTCGCGGACGAGCTGGGCAAACCCTGCTGCGCGACCGGCGACGTGCACTTCCTCGAGCCCGAGGACGAGGCGTTCCGCCGCATTTTGATGGCGGGGCAGGGCTTCGGCGACGCGGATAACCAGGCGCCGCTGTACTTCAAGTCCACGGACGAGATGCTCCGCGAATTTTCTTACCTGGGCGAGGACCGCGCGTATGAGGTTGTGGTCAAGAATACCAACATGATCGCGGACATGTGCGATGTCATCCGTCCCGTGCCGCGCGAAAACTATCCGCCGCACATCGACGGCTGTGAGGACGACCTGCGCAACATGTGCTATGAGAAAGCCAAGCGCATCTACGGCGACCCGCTGCCCGAGATGGTGCAGGCGCGGCTTGACCGCGAACTGAACTCGATCATCGGCAACGGCTATGCGGTGATGTACATCATCGCGCAGAAACTGGTGACAAAGTCGCTCGCGGACGGCTATCTGGTCGGCTCGCGTGGGTCGGTCGGCTCGTCGCTTGCGGCGTTCATGTCGGACATCACCGAGGTAAACTCGCTCGCGCCGCACTACCTCTGCCCGGACGACAAATACGTCGAGTGGCACGAGGAATACTCCTGCGGCGTCGATCTGCCGGACAAGGTCTGCCCCAAGTGCGGCAAGCCGCTCACCAAGCAGGGTTTCAACATCCCGTTCGAGACCTTCCTCGGCTTCGAGGGCGATAAGGTGCCGGATATTGACCTGAATTTCGCGGGCGAGTACCAGTCGCGCATCCACTATTATACCGGCGAGATTTTCGGGCACGACCATGTGTTCCGCGCGGGTACAATCGGTACGGTCGCGGAAAAAACCGCTTACGGCTACGTCAAGAAGTACATGGACGAGCGCGGCATCGAGTGCTCGCGCGCGGAGGAAAACCGCCTTGCCGCAGGCTGTACGGGCGTGCGCCGCACCTCAGGCCAGCACCCGGGCGGCGTGGTCGTCGTGCCCAAGGAAATCGAGATTTACGACGTCTGCCCGGTGCAGCATCCGGCGGACGATCCGGACTCGGACATCATTACCACCCATTTTGAGTATCATTCGATCGACGCGAACCTCTTGAAGCTCGACGAGCTCGGGCACGATGACCCGACCATGATTAAGCACCTTGAAAACTTGACCGGCGTCAATGCGCAGGAGATTCCGCTCGACGATCCGGATACCATGAGCCTGTTCCATTCGTGCAAGGCACTGAAATACACGGGTGAAAACCCGGACACCGACCCCATTCTGGGTGACCTCGGCTGTCTGGCGGTGCCCGAGTTCGGTACCAAGTTCGTGCGCGGCATGGTCAAGGAGACCAAGCCTTCCACCTTCGCCGAGCTGGTCTCGATTTCCGGCCTGTCGCACGGCACGGACGTATGGCTGGGCAATGCGCAGGAACTGGTGCACAAGGGCATCCCGCTGTCCGGCTGCATCTGCTGCCGTGACGATATCATGAACTACCTGATTTTGCAGGGCGTACAGCCCAAGCTGTCGTTCAAGACCATGGAGTCCGTGCGTAAGGGCAAGGGCCTGACCGAGGAGATGGAAGCCGCGATGCGTGAGCAGAACGTGCCGGACTGGTACATCGACTCATGCAAAAAGATCAAGTACATGTTCCCCAAGGCGCACGCGGTGGCCTACGTCATGATGGCGTTCCGCATCGCGTGGTTCAAGGTGCACCGGCCGCTGGCGTTCTATTCGGCGTATTTTTCGGTGCGCGCCAAGGGCTTTGACGCATCCTGCATGATAAAGGGCGACAAAATCTGCATCGACAAGATCAAAGAGCTGCAGATGAAGGACCGCGAAAAGACCATCACCGCAGCGGAAAAGGAAATGATGACCACGCTCGAAGTGTGCCACGAGTTTTACCGCCGCGGATTCACCTTCGAGCCGATGGACATTTATACCTCGGATGCGCCCGACTTTATCGTGACCGAAAACGGGCTGATCCCGCCGTTCACCTCGATGCCCGGCATCGGCGAGCAGGCGGCGCAGAACATTGTAGAGGAGCGCAAAAACGGCAAGTTCCTGTCCGCCGAGGAGATGGCGGTGCGCTGCCCCAAGGCATCCAAGGCGGTCGTCGAGCTGCTTGACCAGATCGGCGCGCTCGGCTCCATGCCCAAAACCACGCAGATCAGCCTGTTTGCGTGACCGGAATGGCAGAGCATTACGCTGCGGGGAGGTAAAGCCTATGCTCAGCAGATTATTTTTGCAGGAGGTGCGCCTGCATGAGCTGCCGCCGGAAGAGAACTACCTGGCCGGCCTGCCTGTCGTGCGCCACTTGGCAGAGCAGCCGCTGGCGTTTACTACGCCGGTGACCATCCTTATGGGGGAGAACGGCGTGGGCAAGTCCACGCTGATCGAGGCGGTGGCGGTCGGCATGGGGTTTAACGCCGAGGGCGGCACGCGCAATTTCAGCTTTGCCACCATGGAAACGCACTCGGCACTGTACCGCTATGTGGAATTTGTACGCGGGCCGCACCGCCCGCGGGACGGATTTTTCCTGCGCGCGGAGAGCTTCTATAATGTCGCGTCCTATGTCGATGAGATCGGAGATCAGAAGTTTCTCTGCCGTTACGGCGGAAAGTCCCTGCATGACCAGTCGCACGGTGAGAGCTTCCTTTCGCTGGTGCGCAGCCGATTCGGCGGCAAGGGATTCTACATCATGGACGAGCCTGAAGCAGCGTTGTCACCTGCCTCACAGATGGAGCTGCTCGCGCATATCCATCGGCTGGCGGAGGATGGCTCACAAGTCGTCATTGCGACCCATTCGCCCATGCTGATGACCTATCCGGGCGCGTGCCTGCTGCAGATCGACGAGGATGGTATCCGCCCGACCGAGTACCGTAAGACCTCACATTACCAGATCACCCGGCGTTTTTTGGAAAACCCGGACCGGATGTACCGCGAGCTGTTCAGGGAGGAATAAGGATGTACTGGATTTGTTTTGGCGACAGCGCAAAGGGGACGCTCAAACAGGCGCGGCATGATTTCGCGCCCGAGGTAGCGTATGACCATATCCTTGCGCTGCTGGACAATTATTCTGAGGGCGATATCCGCGAGGTGACCGACCGCGCCACGCGGGACAGTGTCCTTGCACTATGGCGCGGCGATCCGCAGTCGGACGGCGACTGGCGGGACGAGCTGACCGAACGGCACTTCGAGACGCTCGCCCGGCTGGACGAGGTTGATGAAGCCGTGATCTGGTACAGTAAAGGCAATGCGCTGGAACAATGCGGCCTGCGGTATGTGGTCAGCCGCCTGTACGCGCGGCATATCCCTGTGTGGGTTGCAGAAGTCGATCAAATTCCGGTCAGCGAGTTAAAAGAGCCGGACGACGTAATTGGCAGCGCGTCGGCGGTCGGCGTGATTACGGACAGCCGGTTATTGAACTTCCTTCTGCGCTTTGCGCCGCAGCCGCTGCTCCGGCGGTATGCCAGGCGGGTGGAGCGCCGCACCCGGGGAGCGCGTGCGAGCGGCGGTATCGTGCAGTACGGTACCGTAGGCGAGATGGAGCCGGGTGCGGCGTGGTATTTCCATAAGCATCGCCGCCTGCTCCCGGAAACCGAAAAGGCGCAGCTGCTGACTGACTGGAAGCGCCTGCAGGAGGAAAACGCGCCCCTGCGTGCGATGGTGGACGGCAAACTGCAGTCCGTGGGCCTGGATTTTTATGATGAAGTGATCCTGTCCTGCGTGCCGGAAAAGGAAAAAGCAGCAGCGAACACCGTCGGCAATGCTTTGGTAAAAATCGAGCAGCAAATGGGCAACCGGGTCGGCGATATGCTGATTTTTTCCCGTATCCGCGCGCTGGGCGCGGCGGGCCGGCTCGAGATCGTACAGGACGCACCCAACTACCGGGACATGGCCATCCGGAAAATCAGGGGTTGACAGGGGCATGGCGGCCATGGTATGATTTTAACGCGATAAAGTAATAAAGGAGTTATGCGGCCATGAACCGTTTTCGTATTTCCACCCCCGAGGGCACACGCGACCTGTTGTTTGCCTCCTGCCGCGCGCTGCGGCAGACCGAGAATGCACTTCGCACCGCGCTGGAGGATCGGGGTTACAGTGAGATCATCACCCCTTCGGTCGAGTATTTCGATGTGTTCGCGCAGGCGAACCCGGAACTCGATCAGGAGAATATGCTCAAGATTATCGACCGGTCGGGGCGTATCTGCGTTGCGCGCCCGGACAATACCACCCCGATTGCACGCATCGCGGCGACGCGTCTGGATGAGGCGGCGCTGCCCGTGCGGCTGTATTACAGCCAGAAGGTGTTCCGTTCGGTGGCGGGCGGCCATGGCCACAAGGGCGAGTTTTTGCAGGTCGGCGCGGAGCTGATCGGCGCGGACGGGCTGGAAGCCGATCAGGATATCCTGTCCGCCGCGTTCGGTGCGCTGACCGGCACCGGCGCGGATAACTTCCGCATTGAGCTGGGCCACGCGGAAATCTACAAGGCTCTGATTGAAGAACTGAGCGTGGATGAGGCGGCGGCGGAAAGCATCCGTCGTCTGATCGAGAATAAATCGTTTGCCGCGCTGGGCGACGCGCTGGCGCCGTACGGCGACCGCCCGGCGGCGAAGGCGCTCCGCGCCATGCCGCAGCTGTTCGGCGGCATGGAGGTGCTCGACGAGGTGGAGGCACTGACCGGCAACGTGCGCGTGCTGGGCGCGGTGTCCTACCTGCGGCGGCTGTACAGGGCGCTGGACCAGGCGGGCTATGGCAGCCGCATCATGATCGATCTCGGCCTGGTGCACGAGATGGATTACTACACCGGTGTCA
>USSI01000071.1 GCA_900557315.1 uncultured Butyricicoccus sp.
GAGTACCTTGATAAACTCGAAAAAGTACCCGGCAAAACGCTGGGCGACCCGGAGAAGCCGCTCCTGGTATCCGTTCGTTCGGGTGCGCGCGCTTCCATGCCCGGCATGATGGACACTATCCTCAACCTCGGCATGAATGACGAGATCTGCGAAGCGGTTGCAAAGCTGACCAACAACCCGCGTTTTGCGCGCGACTCTTACCGCCGCTTCATCCAGATGTTCTCGGACGTCGTGATGGAGCTGCCCAAGTCCACCTTCGAGACCTTTATCGACCAGGTCAAGGAGAAGAAGGGCGTCAAGATGGACAACGAGCTGGACGCGGACGACATGTCCGAACTGATCGTCCTGTTTAAGGACCACTATAAGAAGTCCCTCGGCGAGGACTTCCCGCAGGACCCCAAGAAGCAGCTGATGGAGGCGGTCCGCGCGGTATTCCGCTCCTGGGACAACCCGCGTGCCAACACCTACCGCCGCATGAACGACATCCCGCACTCCTGGGGCACCGCGGTCAACGTACAGTCCATGGTATTCGGCAATATGGGCGATACCTCGGGCACGGGCGTTGCGTTCACCCGCAACCCGGCGACCGGCGAGAAGAAGCTGTACGGCGAGTTCCTGATGAACGCGCAGGGCGAGGACGTCGTGGCCGGCATCCGCACCCCGCAGCCGATCTCCGCGCTGGCTGACACCATGCCGGAGGTTTACCAGCAGTTTGTTGATATTTCCACCCGCCTCGAGCAGCACTACGGCGATATGCAGGATATGGAGTTCACCATCGAAAACGGCAAGCTCTATATGCTCCAGACCCGTAACGGCAAGCGCACCGCGCAGGCTGCTCTCAAGGTTGCGGTTGACCTCGTGGACGAGGGCGTCTGCACCAAGGAGCAGGCGATCATGAAGGTCGAGCCCAAGCAGCTTGACGCGCTGCTGCACCCGACGTTCGTGCCCGCGGCACTCAAGGCGGCAACCCCGATCACCACCGGCCTGCCGGCGTCCCCCGGCGCTGCCTGCGGTGCGGTTTACTTCACCGCTGAGGAAGCCGCGGCTGCCCACAAGACCGGCCTTAAGGTTGTGCTCGTCCGTCAGGAGACCTCCCCGGAGGATATCGACGGCATGGCGGTTTCCGAAGGCATCATGACCGCCCGCGGCGGCATGACCTCGCACGCAGCGGTTGTTGCGCGCGGTATGGGCACCTGCTGCGTGGCCGGCGTCAACGGCATCAAGGTATCCGAGGCGGACAAGACCCTGACCTTTGCCGACGGTACGGTCGTCAAGGAAGGCGAGTTTATCTCGCTCGATGGCTCGACCGGCAACGTATACCTTGGCAAGATCGACACGCAGGACGCGGAGCTGACCGGCGACTTCGGCCGCTTCATGGGCTGGGCGGATGAAATCCGCACGCTGCACGTCCGCACCAACGGCGATACCCCGCGCGACGCCACCCAGGCGCGCAAGTTCGGCGCGGAAGGCATCGGCCTGTGCCGTACCGAGCATATGTTCTTCGATCCCGAGCGCATCAAGGCGGTGCGTGAGATGATCGTGTCCGACACGGTCGAGCAGCGCAAGGCGGCGCTCGCCAAGATTCTGCCCATGCAGCGCGGCGACTTTGAAGCGATTTACCGCGCGATGGGCGGCCTGCCGGTAACCATCCGCCTGCTCGATCCCCCGCTGCACGAGTTCCTGCCGCAGGAGGACGAGGACATCAAGGAGCTTGCGGGCGAGATGGGCATCCCGTTCGCCAAGCTCCAGGCCAAGGTTGCCGACCTGCACGAGTTTAACCCGATGCTGGGCACCCGCGGCTGCCGTCTGGATGTCCTGTATCCGGAAATCGCCGAGATGCAGACCGAAGCGATCATCTCCGCTGCGATCAACGTCTGGAAGGAAGACGGCCTCAAGATCACCCCGGAGATCATGGTTCCGCTGGTAAGCGAGATCAACGAGCTGCGCTTTGTCAAGAAGGTCATCAAGGCCAAGGCAGACGAGCTGATCGAGGCTTCCGGCCTGAAGATGAAGTATATGATCGGCACCATGATCGAAACCCCGCGCGCGGCCGTTACCGCCAACGAGATTGCCCAGGAAGCCGAGTTCTTCTCCTTCGGCACCAACGACCTGACCCAGATGACCTACGGCTTCTCGCGTGACGACGTGGGCCGCATCCTTGAGACCTACTTCGAGAAGAAAATCCTTGAGTCCGACCCGTTTGCCCGCCTCGACCAGGCTGGCGTTGGCAAGCTGATCCGCTTTGCTGTAGCGGAAGGCCGCCGCACCCGTCCGGACATCAAGCTGGGCATCTGCGGCGAGCACGGCGGCGACCTGTCCTCCGTCGAGTTCTGCCACAATGTCGGCCTGAACTATGTTTCCTGCTCGCCCTTCCGCGTGCCGATTGCGCGCCTCGCGGCGGCGCAGGCCCGTGTCAAGGAGCTTGGCAAGGCGTAAGCATCCGATTGGAAGCGCTGAAAAAACCGATAGACAGCAAAATCCCCTGCACGGTATCCGTGCAGGGGATTTTTTTCGGCAATCAGCCGAGGTGCAGGCTGTCCACCCATTTTGCCAGCTGGGCTGCGGACGGGCGGCCGTTCAGCAGCTTGCACGGGCGCCAGTCCACCGAAGCGGGGCAAAGCGCGTGCAGGACGTTGTCGGTCTTGCCGGCGCCGCTGCCGCCCGAGGTACAGAACGGGACGACGGTTTTGCCGGAAAAGTCATAGCTTTCAAGGAAGGTGTTGATGATGGTCGGCGCGACGTACCACCAGATCGGGAAACCGACAAAAACGGTGTCATAGTCCGCCATGTTTTCGACTTTGCCCGCGATTTCCGGACGGGAATCCGGGTTCTTCATCTCAATCGTGCTGCGGCTGGATTTGTCCATCCAGTTCAGGTCGGCGCGGGTGTAGGGCTGGGCCGGAGTAATTTCATACAGGTCGGCGCCAATGGCGTCCGCCAGCGTTTTCGCCACAGCTTCGGTTACACCGCTGCACGAAAAATACGCCACTAATTTTTTGCTGCTCATGGGGAAGCCTCCTTGTCAATATCGTACCCTGCTTGTGTGCAGGGGATCGCTTTGTTATCACTGTACCACTTAGAGCGCGCTCCAAGTCAATACCTTTTCTGCGAAATTTTCCCGATCCGGGCGCAGCAAAAGCGCCTGCGGCTGCGCAGGCGCTTTTTTGATAAAGGAAAGGTTTAATTTTCGCTGTTCGGGAAGTCGAGCGGAAGGGGCGCGGGACGTTCGAAGGTCGTCTCCGGCTCGCAGAACACATGCTCCTGCGCAGATTTGAGGATGCACTCCATGACTTCAAGCGAGTGCAGCGCCATATCGCCCGACGCACGCGGCGCGCGGCCGTTGTGCATCGCATATACCATATCAACCAGGCCGATGCCGCGGGGGTTCTCCTCGTGGCTGATCGAGTTGAACGGATGGACATTGGGCACGACCGTCCAGGGCGTGTTGACGTTTTCCGGACGGCGCTCCGGGTCGGCCCAGCGGTACTGTTCGGGGGTGCGCAGCAGCGTGTCGCCGCCGAACAGGTTGGGGCCGGAAATCGGGTCCTTTTCGTCAATCAGCAGGGTCCCTTCCGTGCCGTACAGCTCGAGGCGCGGCAGTTCGGAATCCCAGACGTCAAAGCTGCAGGTAAGCGTGACAATCGAGCCGCAGGCGAACTCCAGGATAGCATTGATGTGGGTCTCGACATCGACCGGCAGCACCTGGCCTTTGCTCGGGCCGGAAGGCACGGTGCGGGTCTCGCCCGCCCTGGTGGTCATCGCGCAGACGCGCTTTACCGGGCCGAGCAGGCTGAGCAGCGCGGTCATGTAATACGGGCCCATATCGTACAGCGGGCCGGCGCCGGGCTGGTAGAAGAATGCCGGCGCGGGGTGATGGAACTCATGGCCGTGGCCGACGAAGTACGCGCCGCCGCCCGTGATGCGGCCCACCTTGCCGCTGTCGATCAACTCGCGGATGTTCTGCAGACGGCCGCCGAGGAAGGTGTCCGGCGCGCAGCCGATCAGCAGGCCCTTCTCCTTTGCCAGATCGACCAGTTCCTTGCCCTGCGCATAGGTCATGGCAAGGGGCTTTTCGGTATAGACGTGCTTGCCAGCTTTGAGCGCCGCAAGGTTGTATTCATAATGCGCCTGCGGGGTGGTCAGGTTGAGGATCAGGTCAACCTCGGGGTCCGCGATGACCTCTGCGCCCGAAGCATAGGCCTTCGGGATGCCGTGCTGCGCGGCCTTGCGCTGCGCCTTTTCCAGCCCGCGCGAAGCGCAGGCGATGACCTCTACCGCATCATACTTTTTCAGGTTGTTCAAGTATACGTCGCTGATATCGCCGATACCGATTACGCCGATACGAATTTTTTCCATAAAGACGGCCACTCCTTTGCGGGCGGTGCGCGGCGCATCGCCTGGTTTTGAACGTGTTTTATTTTGTTTTGTGAGTAAATTAAAACATGTCAAAACACAAATGTCAATAGAAAAAGCGCTGCAAAATGCAGCGCCTGATTTGGTAGGTTTTTCAGACCGGCCGGACGGATTCCCGTTCGATCAGCTGTACGGAGATGGTGGATTTGACGACTACGTCCCCGGGGGTGCGGCACAGCGCGAGCAGACGGTCAACCGCGAGTTCCCCGAGCCGGGCGCGGTTGATGCGCATGGTGGTGAGGGGAGGGGAGGTGAAGGCGCAGATCGAGCCGTCGTCGAAGCCGATGACGGAGACGTCTTCCGGCACAGCGAAACCGGCCTGCTGCAGCGCGCGGATGGCGCCCGCGGCAATGATGTCGTTTGCCGCGAGCCAGGCGGTTGGCAGGTGCGGCCCGCCCTGCAGCCAGGCCTGCATCTGCGCGGTCGCCACATCATACTGCGGGTCAAGGCGCAGCACATGTTCGGGCTGGATTGCAAGCCCGTGCGCCTGCATGGCGTTGCAGTAGGACATATAGCGGTTGTTCAGCCCGCCCAGCTCGGTTTCTGCGCGCAGAAAGCCGATGGAGCGGTGCCCGTGCGCATAAAGGTAGCGCATTGCACTGAAAATACCGCCTACATTGTCCGTGTTCACGCCGTTGATCGGGTGGTGTTCAAGGTGGGCGGGCATATCCACTGCGACCAGCGGCTTGCGGAAGCCGAGGAGCAGCGGGACCTGTTCTTCGGTCAGCTCGCTGGCGAAGAAAATCACGCCGAGCAGGTTGGGCTGGTGCTCCAGGCTGCTGAGCAGTTCGCCAAGCTGGCCGGGCGAGGCGCTCGACAGGCTGAGCGGGTGCCCCAGCCGGGAGGCCTGCTGTTCCGTGCCGCCCAGCACACCGGCGAAGAAGTCTTCGTTGCGTTCCGGGCAATGCGTGGCAGAAAGGTAACGGATGAAGCGGATTTCCCCGCCCGCCGCGGGGGAAGGGGGATCCTGGCGGATGGTATAGCCGTTTTCGAGCAGCATACAGGTGATTTTCTCGCGCAATTCCCGGCGAACCCCAGGCTTGTTATTCAGCACCAACGAAACCGTGGAAGCGGCGACCCCGGCCTGTTGTGCGATTTCGCGAACCGTCATATCCGATTTCCCCTTTCCTGTGGTATGTCTATCATACAGGAAAGTGCGCAGGATGTCTATAGTTCAAACGCTGTTTGCAGCAATATTTCGAAATGTTTTGCTTCTGTTCGAAGCTGGTACGGATTATCCGGCCTGTGTTAGCGCCTCGCGAAGCTTTTCCAGCGCCCGCTTTTCAATGCGGGAGACATAACTGCGTGAAATGCCCATCTGCTTTGCAATCTCCCACTGCGGCAATGGGGCGGGCAGGCCGAGACCGTACCGCAGGCGGATGATTTCACGCTCGCGCGGGGAGAGGCTGCAGGCGAGCGCGTGGTGCATCGCGTCGTACCGGTCGTGCTCTTCGACGGCGGAAAGGCCGTCGTCCTCGCAGCAGATGATGTCCTGCAGCGCGAGGGCGTTGCCGTCGCCGTCGGTTTCGAGCGCGTCGGACAGGGAAAGCTCGCCTGCGGATTTACGCTTCTGCCGGAAGTGCATGAGCAGCTCGTTCTGGATGCATTTGGAGGCATAGGTCGCCAGGCGGATGTTTTTATCCGGACGGAACGTGTTGACCGCTTTAATCAGCCCGATCGTGCCGATCGAGATCAGGTCGTCCTGCTCGCTGCTTGCGGCGTAATATTTCTTGACAATGTGCGCCACCAGGCGCAGGTTGTGCTCGATGAGCAGCGCGCGGGCCTGGTCGTCGTTGTCCTGCTGCATACGGCGCAGCAATTCGGCCTCCTTTTCCGGGGAGAGCGGACGGGGGAAGCAGCCGTCCGCGCCCTGCACGCGCAGGATCAGGAAAAAGAACGCGCCGCCAAGCGCAAATAAAGCGGGAAACAGCATGGGGAAGCACCTCGTTTCAGGTAGGATACGGTTACCCTATGCGGGCGGCGGGATGTCCTATTCCGCACAAAATGGGGCTTGTAATTTGCGGCTGAATCCGATATAATGGAAAGGAAACAATGGCAAAATGCACGAGGAGGTGTAAGCAATGCCAAGTGGCGAACAGTATCTGGCAATGATCGGGCAGTTCGCGCCGCTGGTCATCCTGATCGTTTTGTTCTATTTCCTGCTGATCCGTCCGCAGCGCAAGCGCGATAAGGCCGAGCGCGACATGCGCAATTCGATCGAAGTAGGCGACGAGATCTCTACGATCGGCGGATTTATCGGCCGCGTTGTCAGTATCAAGGACGATGTGCTGGTAATCGAGACATCGAACGACCGCACCAAGCTCAAGATTTACCGCTGGGCGATTCGCGGCAAGGAAGCTCCGGCGACCGAGACGGTCGAGGCTCCGAAGGAAGCGAATAAGGACGCCAAGTAATAAATCAGTTTCTTGCCGAATACGATAAGGTATCAATCATTCGGCGGGAGGATGCGCAATGATGAGAAAAACCAACGAGGGCCGGTCGCCTGTCGGCGTATTGCTGCCGGCGGCGGCGGCCGGCCTGTTGATGACACTGCTGCTGATGCTGATAGGCGCGGTTATGGTACACCGCGGTACCATTGCCGAAGGGGCAATCGCTCCGTGCGCCTGGGCGTTTCTGTCAGTGGGCAGCGTGCTTGCCGGGCTGGTTGCCGCGCGGCGCGCTGCGGGGAACCGTTTCTTTTGGGCGCTCGGCGCAGGCGTGGTGGTTTTTCTGATCCTG
>USSI01000072.1 GCA_900557315.1 uncultured Butyricicoccus sp.
TTTTTGCCGCCGCTTCCCGCAGGCTGCTGTCCTCAATATGGGTGTAGATCATGGTCGTGCTGACGCTGGTATGCCCCAGGATATTTTGCAGCGTGCGGATGTCCACACCATTTTGATACATCAGTGTTGCTGCCGTATGGCGCAGTTTGTGGGCAGAATATTTCTGCGTATCCAGACCGGCCTCCCCAAGATGTTTTTTGACCAGCCACTTGACGGTCTGCACATTGATACGGTTGTGGTTCCGGCTGATGAACAGGGCGTTTTTATCCCGTTCATGCGGGGTCAGGCGTTTGGGCAGGTAATTTTCCAGCGCGAGCTGGCAGGCATCATTGAGATACACTGTGCGTTCCTTGTTGCCCTTGCCAAGCACACGCACGGTATCGCCCTGGAAATCCGACAGGTTCAGCCCTACCAGCTCGGAAACGCGCAGGCCGCAGTTGAGGAACAGGGTCAGGATGCAGTAATCGCGCTCCGCATATTCCCCCTGCACGGATTCCAGCAGACGGACACTGTCGTCTGTCGATAAGTAGACCGGCAACGCTTTGCGGATGGACGGGGATTCCAGATTGCTGACCGGGTTGACCTCCAGCACGTGCTTTTTGTCAGTCAGATACCGGAAAAACGCACGGATCGAAGAAACCTTGCGCGCGCGCGAAGTGCTGTTCAAACCATAGTCCGTAGCCGTGCTGTTCTGCTGGGTCGGGCGCTCGCCGGACATGTATTCCAGATAATCATATGCATCGGACAGGGTAATGTCCTGCAGGAAAGCAATATCAATATCGTCAATAGGGATCTGTTCAATCGGCATATCCTGCGGCACTAGCCGTTTATTGTGCTTGAGCACCCGGAAAAACAGGCGCAGATCAAGATAATATTCGTGCGCGGTTTTGGCGGATTTTCCCTGTATTGTAGAGATATACGTCAGAAAATCGCGCAGGATGCGCGGTGCGTCTGCAGCGTATTCCGACATGGGTTTTTCCATCTGCGCGACCCTCCTTTCGTTTGACAATTCACATTTATTATACCGCCCCATCGGCTTTTCGTCAAACTTGCATTTTTTCGCTTGCCGCCGTATAATAAGGCCAGTAAAACCCGGAAAGAAGGGCTGTTTATGAAACGTCTGCAAATCATTCAAGGGGATATCACAAAATGCGCGGCAGATGCGATTGTCAACGCGGCAAACACGTCGCTGCTGGGCGGTGGCGGTGTGGACGTTGCGATTCACCGTGCGGCAGGGCCGGAACTGCTTGCGGAATGCCGTACGCTCGGCGGCTGCCAAACCGGCGAGGCCAGAACAACCGGAGCCTACCGTCTCCCCTGCCGGTTTGTCATCCACACGCCTGGTCCGATCTGGCACGGCGGAAAATCAAACGAGGATGAACTGCTCGCCTGCTGCTACCGTAATTCGCTCGCGGAAGCATCCGCACACGGCTGCAAAACGGTTGCGTTCCCTTCGATCAGCACCGGCGTCTACCATTTTCCGGTTGACCGCGCAGCGCGCATTGCTATCAATACGATCTTGCAATATCTTGCTGCTCATGACGAGCTGGAAAACGTGACCATGGTCTGCTTTGACCGGGCGACGCTTGCAGCTTATCAGGAGGCACTGGCGGAAGTGGAGCAGGCCAATGGCTAAAAATCCGAACCAGAAGCTCAAGCTCCTCTATCTCTGCAAAATTCTGCTGCAGAAGACCGACGAGGCGCACAAAATCAGTATGGATGAGCTGCTTGCCGCCCTTGCGCGTTATGGTATTGAAGCGGAGCGCAAAAGCATTTATTCGGATATTGCCGCATTGCAGGATTTCGGACTGGATGTCATGCTGCAGCGCGGGCCGGGCGGCGGATATTATATCGCCTCACGCGATTTTGAACTGCCTGAACTCAAGCTGCTGGTGGATGCGATCCAGTGTTCGCGCTTTATCACGGAGAAAAAATCAAATGAGCTTATCAAGAAGCTGGAGTCCCTTGCCAGCGAGCCGCAGGCGCGCGTCCTCCAGCGGCAGGTTTATGTCTCCGACCGCATCAAGACCATGAACGAGAGCATCTATTATAATATTGACACCTTGCATAGTGCGATTTCCGCCGGGGTGCAGATCATCTTCCAGTATTTCGAATGGATGCTCGATTTTTCTTCGCAGCAGCGCATCCAAAAACGCTACCGCCGGGATGGCGCGCTGTATCAGGTCAGCCCGTGGGCGCTGACTTGGGATGACGAGAATTATTACATGGTTGCCTACGACAGCGCATCCAACTCCATCCGCCACTACCGCGTGGACAAAATGGAGCATATCTCACTGACAACACAGACACGGGAGGGGCAGCAGCTGTTCCGTGACCGGTTCAATATTGCCTCCTATTCCCGCAAAGTGTTCGGTATGTTTTCCGGTGAAGAAAAAACCGTCCGCCTGCAATGCGAAAACCGGTTTATCGGCGTCATCCGCGACCGCTTCGGCACGGACCTGATGGTGCAGAAGCTGGATGAGGAGCATTTTGCTGTGAATGTTACCGTGGCCGTCAGCCCGCAGTTCTTTTCCTGGGTATTCGGTCTCGGCGGCGCGATCCGGATTATGGAACCTGCCGATGTACGCGCGGCATTTCAGCAGCAACTTCATGATATGATCGAGTAAGTCCCGCTTATTGGACTCTTTTCTTGGTACAATAGGTACATCAAAAGGAAAGGAGAACTGGACATGGGCTACTCGATCGAATATGTAAACGGACACATTGAGGTGTATGACGAAAACGGCGCGTTTCTGTTTTCCGCTGACAACAAGCAGGAAGCGCTCGATGAACTGTCGGCTGCCTGATATTGATCTATCGCATACCAAAAGCCCGCAGGCAATCCCTGCGGGCTTTGCTGTTATCCAAAAACCGAATCTGCATAATGCACAGTCGCCATCGCGTCGCGCGCGTAGCAGTCCGCACCGATGGAATCCGCATATTCCTGCGTCAGCACCGCGCCGCCGACTACCACTTTCGCATCCGGCTTTTTCTCGCGCAGCAGACGGATGGTCTGCTCCATGCTTACTACCGTGGTCGTCATGAGCGCGCTCAAGCCGACAAGCACCACATGCTCGCGAATCGCAGTATCCACGATCACTTCGGGCGCGACGTCCTTGCCAAGGTCAAGCACCTGATAACCGTAATTTTCGAGCAATACCTTGACAATATTTTTTCCAATATCATGGATGTCGCCCTTAACGGTCGCAAGGATGATCTTGCCGCGCGTTTCCTGCGGCGCACCGCGCATCGCGTCCTTGACAACTTCAAATGCAGCTTTTGCAGCCTCGGCGCTCATCAAAAGCTGCGGCAGGAAGATGGTTCCCGCTTCAAAGCCTTTGCCCACACGGTCGAGTGCGGGAATCAGCTCGGTGTTCACAAGCTCGAGCGGTAGGATCGTCTGCAGCGCGGCTTTCGCCGCCTCTGCCGCACGTTCGCGCAGGCCGCGCTCAATGCTTTCACCGAGCGGCATGGCACTGTCCGCCACAGGCTGCACCGCAGCGGACGGCTGGTTGCCGTACGCCGCGATATAGCCTGCGCACTGCTCGTCCTGATCGGTCAGCGCGAGAAACGCGCGGTAGGAACGCATCATCGCGTCCGTATTGGGGTTGATAATTGCGCAGGACAATCCATTCTGCAGGGCCATGGTGAAGAAATTCGCATTGATGATCTCGCGCTGCGGCAGGCCAAACGAAATGTTGGACACACCGAGGATGGTATGCCCGCCCAGTTCGTCGCGCACGCGGCGCAAAGTTTCCAGCGTTACCAGCGCGGAGCTGCTGTCGGAGGAAATGGTCATTGCCAGCCCGTCAATCACGATATCCTCGCGCGAAATGCCATATGTTTCCGCGGTATCATAAATCTTCTTCGCAATCTGCACACGGCCGTCGGCAGTGTCCGGGATGCCGTTTTCATCCAGCGTCAGGCCGACCACCACACCGCCGTACTTTTTGACCAGCGGGAACACCGCCTCCATGCTCTCCCGCTTGCCGCTGACCGAGTTAATCATCGGTTTGCCGTTGTACAGCCGCATGCCGCGCTCCATAGCCTCGGTGTTTGAGGTATCAATCTGGAGCGGCAGCGCAAGCACGCTCTGCAGCCGTGTGACAACCTGCGCCATCATGGCAGGCTCGTCAATCTCGGGCAGGCCGACGTTGACATCCAGAATATGCGCGCCGCTGTCCTCCTGCGTCAGCCCCTCGGACAAGATGTACTCGATGTTGCCCTCGCGCAAAGCGGCTTTGAACTTGCTTTTACCGGTCGGGTTGATCCGCTCGCCGATGATAACCGGCTTCTTGCCGATTTCAACCGCCTGCGAAAAGGAGGATACCACCGTGCGGTGTTTTTTTACCGCCGGTACAAAGGCTTTATCTTTGCAGGCCGCAATCATCTTGCGGATGTGTTCCGGCGTTGTGCCGCAGCCCCCGCCAAGCGCGTGCACGCCAAGGTCTGCAATTTCAGACATAAGGGATGCGAACTCGTCCGCGTTGATATCGTATACCGTCCTGCCGCCCTCACTGCGCGGCAGCCCTGCATTGGGATTGACAATGATGGGCAGGGAACTGATTTCGGTCAGCTGCTGCACGATCGGACGCATCTGCTCAGGCCCCAGGCCGCAGTTGACGCCCAGCGCATCCACGCGCAGGCCCTCCAGCAGCGCAACAACCGAATCCACCGTTCCGCCGGTCAGCATCTTGCCCTTTTCATCAAAAATCACAGTTGCCAGTATAGGCAGATCACAGTTTTCCTTTGCCGCAAGCACTGCAGCCTTGAGTTCATAACTGTCGCTCATGGTCTCGATCAGCACCAGGTCCGCGCCTTCCGCCGCGCCGATGCGGACAACCTCGCCGAACAGCGCAACCGCCTGTTCAAACGGCAGATCGCCCATCGGCTGCAGCAGCCGCCCGGTCGGACCGATGTCGAGTGCAATATAAGCGTCTTCCCTGCCGGACAGCCGCCGCGCTTCTTTGGCATGCGCTACTGCCGCCTGCACTATTTTACGCAGGTTATCCGGATATTTGAGCGCATTGGCGCCAAATGTATTGGTATTGATGATATCGCTGCCCGCCTCCAGATATCCACGGTGCAGCGATATGATCTCATCCGGATGGGTCAGGTTCCAGGTTTCCGGCAGTTCGCCCGCGGCAAGGCCGCGCTCCTGCAGGATAGTGCCCGTGCCGCCGTCAAAAAACAACCATTCTTTGCCCAATCGTTCTGTCAGTTTCATCTTTTATCTCCTAAAAGCACAGTCTGTTTTGCCGCATTCTTCACATCCCCTGCGGTGGCACGGCTGCGGTGTGTCCGCCAGGCCGATCACCGCTGTCACCGATTTGATGGGGGCCAGCAGGCAGTTCTCGGTCACGGTCAGGCCGATCCTGCGCGGCGTGTCCAACAGGCGGCTGAAATCTCGCTGATGCGCAATGCTGAAATCCCCGTAACCCGGGCTGAAGCGCGGCCGGCAGTACAGGCCGTTCCGTTCCGCTTCCTGCCGGATGGCATCGTTTACCTCGTCACAGTAGGCTTCGATCATCGCCGCCGCCACTGCCTGATAAATCACCGCTTCGCTCATGCGCACCGCGCTGGCGCGGGCAAGCAGGCGGTCTGCGCCGACGCCAAGCGTCGCCGCCATCAGGTAAACGCCTGTGCAGCCCTTGAGGTTGCGCGCCAGATTGCGGCTGTGAACCGTCACATGGGAAAACTCGAGCACATCCTCTGCCGGATGAGACAGTGGAAACGTCGCAAATACCGATCTCGGCTGGACGGCCTCCTGCAGATTTGCTGCACAGCGCGTAATCTGCTCTTCTACCGCAGCATCCGGCTGGATATCGCGGTATCCCAGATATCGGATAGCTTCCTCACGGTCGAACGCAATCATCCAAGTATCTCCGACAGGCTGGCCTGGATGCCCGCTGCAACCTCAGGCTTGTTCATGGAATATACGTGGATGTGATTGACACCGTTTGCGATCAGATCAATGATCTGCTCGGTCGCATAAATAACGCCTGCCTGTTTCATAGCCGCCGGATTGTCGCCGAACCGGTCCACGATCGCTTTGAACCGCTCAGGCAGATAGGTGCCGGACATCGAAGTGATACGCTTGATCTGCTTAACATTGGTCACCGGCATAATACCCGCCACTACCGGTACCGTGATGCCCTTTTCACGGATGCGGTAAAGAAAATTGTACATGATATGGTTGTCAAAAAACATCTGAGTGGTCAGGAAATCACAGCCTGCATCTACCTTTTCCTTCAGGTGCAGGATATCCTCGGTTTTGCTGGATGCCTCCACGTGTCCCTCCGGATAGCACGCGCCGCCAATGCAGAAATCCCCCTGCGCCTTGATATCCCGCACCAGTTCGGACGCATATCTGTAGTCGTTCGCCGTTGCACCGTCCGCCGGGATATCGCCACGCAGCGCCAGCACATTCTCAATACCCTGCTGCCTGAACTTTTCCAGCATAGCGGCAACATGTGCCTTGGTGGAGGACACACAGGACAAATGAGCCAGGACGCTAACACCGTACTTCTTTTGCAGGTCGGATGCAATATGGACGGTGTGCTCGCTTGTTCCGCCGCCTGCACCGTAAGTAACGCTCATAAAATCCGGACGCAGTGCAGCAATCTCCTGTGTTGCCTGGGCAACCGATTCATAAGTGCTGCTGGTCTTGGGCGGGAACACCTCAAAGGACAGCGTAACTTTATCCTGCTTTAAAATTTCAGAAATTTTCATAGGGATTCTCCTGTTTTTTGCTTTTTATTTAGTATAGCATAAATCCTGCCTTTATTTCCAGCCGTAAATACGATATAATAAATCCGGTTGGAGGGATAAATTTGACGGGACTGATAAAAAACTGCCATCTGTGTCCACGCGCCTGCGGTGCGGACCGCACAATAACACGCGGCCTGTGCGGCGCCAACGACCAGATCGAAGCGGCGCGCGCTTCCCTGCATCTGTGGGAAGAACCGCCGATTTCCGGTACGCGCGGCTCGGGGACGGTATTTTTTT
>USSI01000073.1 GCA_900557315.1 uncultured Butyricicoccus sp.
CCGCCGTAGATGAGCAGGCGGCACTGGATGCCCTGGATACCTTCGGGGAGCACTGAGACAAGAAATATCCGAAAATCTCCCAGTCCTGGCGAGCCAATTGGGCAAACCTGAGCACCTATTTCAAGTACCCGCAAGAGGTTCGGCGGCTGATCTACACCACCAACGCCATTGAGGGCTTCAACTGCCAGCTGCGCAAGGTGACCAAGGCCAAATCTGTCTTTCCCACCGATGACAGCCTGCTGAAAATGCTGTATCTGGCCATGATGGATATTACGAAAAAATGGACCGGCCGGCGCCAGGACTGGAGTGTGATCCACGCCCAGATGGCCGTCTTTTTCGCCGAGCGCATGCCTGAGTAACACTGTTCAGGATCGACGCCAAAGGGGATGCGGATGGCATCGTTACCCTTGACATCCCGCTATACCGGCGTTATGTTGTTAGCAAGGCGGCAGCCGGTTCTGCCGTTTGCCGCCCATGATGAATTTCGCTCTATTTGCACCCTTTTGCGTGGTTACACAGAATTTGGGATTGTCCCTTTACCGTATCTGAATTTGGGGTTGTCCCCCAGATACATGTAAAGTTCCCGAATAACAAACGCCACAATCCCCTCCTTCAGGAGCTGGCTTGTGGCGTTTTGTTTGTGCTCGGAAATTTGACGGTTACCTCATACCCGTATTTTACGCTTACTTCCATCCGATAAAATATGCTAGCGCTTTTTGCTGTCAAATAAGAAAATAGCCCCGGATTCCGGGGCTATTTTGCAAATAATCTTATGCTGTTTTACGCAACATCCTCGCAGAAGCGCATGAGGATGGTTGCAACCTGCGCACGGGTTGCGCTGCCCTGCGGGGCGAGCGTTGTGCCGGTCACGCCGTTGATCAGGCCATTTCCATTCGTCCACTGCATCGCCGCCACAGCGTAACTGCTGATCTGGGACGCATCCGCAAATGCGTTCAGGCTGTTCGAAGCACTGATGTCGTAGCCCTTGTACTGCGCATAGCGGTACAGAATCGCCGCCATCTGTTCGCGGGTGATGACGTTGTCCGGCGCGAAGCTGGTCGCGCTGACGCCGTTGACGATGTCGTTCGCCTGTGCCCAGGCAACCGCGTCCGCATAGTAGGCGTTCGCCGCAACGTCGGTGAAGCCCGAAGCCTCAGCCGCCGGTTCGCCTTCCAAGCGGTACAAGATGGTCACGATCATCGCGCGAGTGGTCGTTGCATCCGGGCTGAATGCAGTCGCGCTGGTGCCATTCATCATGCCGTTTTCATAGACGTACTGCACCGCGTCCGCATACCATGCGGTGTCCGCCACGTCGGCAAACGGCTCCTTGCCGCTCTCACCGGTACCCGGCTGTCCGGGCTGCTCCTCGGTGACCTTGGCGAAGGTGACAACCACCTTGTCGTTCTTATCAAGGCCGGTCAGCTTGCCATTTGCTGGGATAGCGACTTCTTCGCCGTTGACTGTGATCTTGGCGATCTCGTAACCCGCATCCGGCGTAATGGTGACCGTGCCATTGCTCGAAGCGGTCACCTTGCCGCCCGAACCGGTGGCCGATACGCTCGGCCGGTTGGACGAGCTGCTGCCCGAGGACGAGCCGCCGGAAGAACCGCTGCCGGGCGTCTTGGAGAGCTGTTCCACTTCGGACAGGTCGCGCACGCGCAGGCATACGCCTTCCGGATCCATGTAAATTACGCCGACCGCGGAAATCTCCGCGCCTTCCTCCACAAAGGTGGTGATATCAGCCGAGGATTTGTCCGAGTACCCGATGTAGTTGTTAAACAGCAGGCGGAAATCTTTCGTACCGTCCGTGAGGATGACCGAGCTGATCGCGTCGCCTTCCTTCACGACGGACTTGACCGTGCCGCCCACCTTTGCCAGCAGGCCGCCGTTTACCGCGTAGTCCACGTCACTGATGTCCAGCTCGGCGGGTTCGATCGGGCTGATCTCGCTATCCAGCGCTTCGATGCTGATGCAGCGCAGTTCGGTATCGCCCTGATACTGGTCCCAGCTGCCGGTTACGCGCACGCGCTGGCCAACGGCAAAGGTGCCGTCCGTCGTTGCGACCGGATAGATGTTGATGCCGCCGGTCTCATCCTGAATGTAGATGGTGTCATAGAAAGCGTTCGGTTCTATATTACCGGCGGTTACCGTGCCTTCCACCGTAAACACCGTGCCTACGGTGGTGTTCGCGCGAACATCGGCAATCGTGCTGACCGTCTGCTCCTTGAGCAGGCCGGAGAGGATGTTGCTGATGATCGTCTTGTTGGCGTAGCTTGCGTCGCCGTAGTCGCTGCCATTGCTGCCGTCGCTCTTGACCTCGAAGTCGCTCATCCAGACCGTGCCGCCCAGATAGACGCGGCCGCTGCCGACTGCCTCAGTGGCAAGCGAAACCACGTCGCCCTTCTGGACAACCGCAGTATTCGGATCGTATGCGGCGGACGCGCTCAGCACCGGCTTGTCATGTCCCTGCGCGGGCGCTTTGGAATTGATCGAATAGGTGGTGTCGTGGCCGAATACGATTGCCTCGCCGTCGCCCACATTGACCGAACAGCCGGAATACGAGCTGTACACCTTGTCCGAACCCTCCAGACCAGCCAATGCCGCCTGGACCGCAGCGTCCGTGCTGCCAAAGTTGAAGTCGTCAAAGTACAGACGATAGGACTGGCCGCCGTTTTCCTTCTGGTCGATGAGTTCGTCGTCGTTGACGCGCATGGTAGCGCCAATGCCTTCGAGCAGCTTGTTGATCTGGCCATAGGTGGTGTAGTCCGGGTCGGCGTTGTTATTTTTGTCCTGGTAATCCGCCAGGCCGCAGACGATCACCGTGCCACCGCCCTTGACATAGTTCTTGACCGCCTCGATAAATTCGTCCGAAAAACGGTTGCCAGAATTTGCGGTCAGGCCGTCCCGGTCGTACTTGAGCGGTGCAGAGATCACCAGCAGGGATACCCCTTCCAGGTCGTCTGCCGTGATCTGTTCGCCGGGCTGCTTGACGGTCACCTGTGCGTTCATATCCGCGGCAAGTTCGGTGAAGTTGCCCATATTGCCGCTGTAATAGCCGGTCACATAGTCGTTATAGTGCGTGCCGTCTACGAGAACGCGTGTAACCAGCGATTCATCGGTAACTGTCAGCTGGAGCACGCTGGTAAACGTATATCCCGTGCCGCCGATGTCCGCTGTCAGGGTCACGTCTACCGTCGCCTTGCCCGCGCTTTCAAAGGTGTGGCGGAAGCTCACGGTGACAGTTTCGCCGGAAGCGATGACGCCGTTTGCGCCGACCTTCGTAACATCCGCAGTGTAGATCGTTTCATCGCCCACCGCATAGGTCAGGCTCTTTACGGTCATGTCGCTGCCCGCGTTGTTATACAGCTCGCTGGACAGGTTGACCGCTTCGTCCTTGACTACCAGCGCGGTGTCGCACTCGGTCTTGGAGATGCCGGCGTTGACGCCTTCGCCCGTCCAGACCGGCGCGGTGACCGCGATGTTGCCGTCCGCCTGCGTGATGCGCAGGTAGTAATAGGAATAGTCGTTGCTGTCAAAATCGAAGTTTACCGTGCCTTTGCCGCCGGTCAGCGTCTGTGTGCCGATGACTAGGCCGCCGTTTACGACCACTTCCACCTTCATGTCAGCCGTGTCGGTGGGGTCGGTGATATCCGCGGTGATTTCCACATCGTCCTGCTTATTCAGGATGGAGCCCATGGCGTTGCCGTTGAGCGAATAGAGAATGGACAGGTCGTTATCCTCGGTGGCATAGACGCGGTAATTGCGGATCGCGTCATAGATCGCATCCTCGGTTAGACTGCTTGCCAGCACAACGCTGCGCGCGGTGTTGGAGTCGCCCCAGTTGCCCTTGTGGTTGTCCTGATTGTTGGTCGGAGCCACATGCCAGCCCTTATCCAGCGTGCGGGTATAATACTCGTAAGACGGGAAGTAGCCCGAAGAGCCGATTGCGCCTTCGCCGTTGCCGACCTCGATCAGCGTGATGCGCTGGTCAACCTGCGGGTCGTAGAACGCGAAGTCCTGGAAGTCGCCGAAGGTCGTGCCCGGATGGTTGAACTGGGACAGGGAGCTTTCTACTTCCACCAGCTTGTCATAGTAGTTCTGGTATCCTTCGGTCGAACCGGACTTGTTGCCAAACTCGCTGTTGCTGCGGCTCTCAAAACCCGGGGTGTTAAAGGTGTTGATGTGGCCGAAGCCGTCCGACCAGGTCATTTCAAAGCCGTAGAGGCCGACGAAATCATCGTCTGTAACTGCCGCCGCCGCTTCGTGGCCTTCCTTCCACTCGGAGCTGACGCCTGTCAGGTCAACACCCAGATCGACGCGCGAATCGCTCTCGTTGTCAAAGGAATTCGAGTGGTCGGTCACGGCCAGGAAGTCCAGGTTGTCTACATTAGAAGCATGGGTAAACGCCTCTTCGACGGTGCCCGCGCCGTCCGAGATATTGGTGTGCGAGTGCAGCTGGCCGAAGTAGAGCTGATAGCCGTCCAGCGTCATGGGCGCTTTGTAGGTGAAGGTGCAGACCGCGCCGGTCTGTTCCTCCGTGCCCGCTGCCGCCGGGATGACGGCGATTGCCTTGATGACCAGCTCCTCATCGCCGCCGGTCGGGGCGGGGATCCGGCCCTTGCCGTCGCCCAGCGTCAGCGGGCCGGTATACTGCGCGCTCGCTTTGGTGGGCTCGGTGCCGTCGGTGGTGTAGTAGATCGTCGCGCCCTCCGCCGCGGTCAGCTCGATGGTGTCGCCCGCTTCCACGGACGCGCCGCTCGACGGGGTCGCGCGGACTTCCAAACCCTCTACCTCGGGTTCCTCTTCCAGCGGTTCTACCATGCAGAAAGCCACGGCGGTCTTCTGGTCACTTTTCGTTGTCCAATCGTCGTATTCGTTATCCCAGAACATGTAGGCGCTGCGGCCTGCGTTTTTGACGTAATACTGGCCCTCGGTCTCAGCCGCTTCGAGCACCCAGGTTTCATTTGCGCCTGCGCCCGGATACATGCTGGAGTAGCTTCCCGCCATGCTGAGGGTCTTGCCGCCGTTGGAGGTGAAGGTCCAGCCGTTTGCGTCGCCGCCCACGGTCCAGATTTCGGTATTGCCATAGCCGGTGAGCGTATCCCCGGAAACCGTGACTTCTACGCCAACCGGATAATAGCTGTTCTTCACCGTAGCGGACAGCGCTTTGTTGTAAGCGGGCGCGTAGATGACAACCTGATCGCCGTCTGCGATCGGCGCGGTTTCTTCCTCAATCGTGTAGCTAAGTTCCTGCACTGCGCTCTGCGCATCGCCCAGCACCGCGACGGCGCAGAGCGTGCAGTCCTTCGTGATAACCGGTTTGCTGCTGTCGCTGTATAGCGTTCCCTCCGTCGCAATGTTTGTCACCGTGTCATCCATCGTATAGTAGATGGACGCCCCAGTTGTCGTGGTGCTCAGAGTGATCTCTGTGCCGGAGGTCACTTCGCCCGCTTGGGGGCTGGCCTGAGGAGCGGCAACGGTCACGTCGCCGCCGGGCTCGGAACCGCCTTCCGCCTTGTAGAGCGTAAACTCGGACGGATAGCCAGCCGGATTGCTGGATACTGTGGTATTTTTGTAAGCGCGGAATTTATTATCCGACCCCTTGTTGCTGGCAAGGATAACCGTATCTTCGCCTTGGCCACTGAACGTAAACGTACCATTGTCCTCGTTGAACGCCCATGTCCAATCGTATTCGCCGTTCTGAATGCCGTTGGTATTGCCGCCCTTGGGGGCAATAAACGCACCGTTGCCATCCTGCATGATCACGGTATTATCGGTTACCGTCAGCGTCCATACAGCATCCTGCGCTGCATTGGCCTTCTCCACGGCGGATACCCAAGTCCCATCCAGCACACCCGGCGCATACCCGGTATCGGTCACCATATAATACTGGCCGGTGGTGAACTGATCGGCTGATGTGACCTGCGTATAACTGACGTCCGCCGCCATCGCCACTCCGGGCAGCATGCCGATGCACATCACCAGCGCCAGCAGCAGTGACAGCAACCGTTTCGCCCGTTTGCCTGCTTTACTCTGCATAAAATCCATCCTTTCTTGTTCTGCGCTTTGGATTTTCATCTATTTTAACTCCGGCCGCCCCGCGCCATCAGCTTTGCGCTGATCGCGGCGACCAGAGGGACTGTCAGCAGGATACCGATCGAGCCCGCCACGCTTTGCAGCACCTCGATGCAGATAAAATCCGTGTTGATCAGCTGCAAAAATGGGATGTCGTATACCTGTACCAAAATCAACAGGTTCATGGACGAACCGGCAAACGCCAGAATCAGCGTGTTGGCCATCGTGCCCATTGCGTCCCGCCCGATATTCATGCCCGAGCGGAACAGCTCGCGCGCGGACAGCTCTTCGTTGTGCTCCCGCAGCTCCCAGACCGCTGAGGCGATCGACATGGCAACGTCCATCACCGCGCCCAACGCCGCAATCAGCACGCCGCACACCAGCAGCCCACTGACCGTTAGCCCCTTTTCCGCGCCGTAGAGGAGCAGGTTTTCCGCCTCGCTCATATTGAAGCCGTTAAGCGGGGTGATCGTCCCGACAAGCGCGGCGCACAGGCCGGCCGCCGCTACGCCGCCGACGCACCCCAGCACGGCGCACAGGCTTTTCCGCGTCAACCCGTCGAGCAGGATGAGGGATGCCGCCGCAGTGACTGCCGCAATGGCAATCGTCAGCGGGATACCCGGCCAGCCGCGGATCAGGCCCGGGATCAGCAGGAACCACAGGCAGGCGAGCGTAAACAGCAGCCCCAGCAGCGCGCGCACGCCTTTCCAGCCGCCCAGAAAAATCAAAAGCCCGCAGAACGCCAACATGGTCAGCCCAATCACCAGGCCGCGGTCATAATTAAACAGCGAGGCGTAGTAAGAGCCGTCCTCCCGCGTAATCAGGCGGACGACTACGCGGTCCCCCTCCTGCACATCGACGTTGAACAGCGCGCTCAGATAGTTGGTCAGCGGCAGAACCTCATCTTTGTGTGCGCCG
>USSI01000074.1 GCA_900557315.1 uncultured Butyricicoccus sp.
ATCTCGATATGATTATGAACGAGCGCGCGGGCAAATCCGCGGGCGGCGCTTCAGGCGCCGGCCAGCAGCAGTACGGCGGCCAGCAATACGGCGGCCAGCAGCGCGCTTACTCGGGCGCGAACGCCGCACTGTACAGCCAGGTGCGCCAGGCGATCAACCAGGGCAACCTTGGCATGGCCGAGCAGCTTTTGCAGCGCGCAAACGGCCGGGACGCCGAGTGGTTTTATCTGATGGGTACGGTGTACTACCGCAAGGGCTGGTATGACGAGGCCGCGCGCGCCTATACGCAGGCGTGCCAGATGGACCCGGCCAACATGGAATACCGCACCGCGCTCAATAACCTGAACATGTCGGGCGGATATGGCGGCTACCGCCCCATGCAGGAGACCAATATGTGCGATTTCTGCCTGCAGCTGGCGATCTGCAACTGCTGCCTGAATTCCTGCTGCAACGCGGGATGCTGATCGCATGAACGCGAAAGAAATTGCGCGCGGCGGCTTGTTGGCCGCGGCCGCCGTGGCGCTTTTGTATGCTGGCGGCGCCGCGCCGTATATCGGCCCTGCGGCGTGTATTGTGGCGGGCGTGGCTTCGGCGGTGCCGCTTTTGCGGCGCGCGCGGCTCAAAACCGCAGTCCTGCTGTACGCGGCGGCGTCGATTTTGGGCGCGCTTATTGCGCCGCGAAAGAGTGTGGTCGCGGCCTATGTGCTGCTGACCGGCCTATATCCCATACTGAAATACTGCGTGGAATGTTATCTGCCGCGCCGGATGCAGACGGGCGTCAAGCTGGCATACTTTAATGTTGTGCTGGCGGCGGCGTCCCTGGTGGCAGCGGCGGGCTTGTTCCCGCAGATTGCCATGCCCGGACTCGGGCAGCTGGCGGTGCTGTGGATCGCCGCCAACATTGTGTTTATCATTTACGACGTGGCGCTGTCACGGCTGATCGCATTGCTGCGCAGAAGCCTGCCGCCCGATTGAGAAGGGAAAGAGGATACATGAAGAGTATGACCGGCTACGGCCGTGCCAAGGAGGAGCGGAACGGCCGCACGATCACGGTCGAGCTTCGCGCGGTCAACCACCGTTATCTGGACTGCACGGTCAAGGCGCCGCGCCAATACGGTTTTCTGGATGACGCGGTCAAAAAGGCTGCCGCGGCCCGTATTGCACGCGGCAAGGTGGAGGTTTTCGTCAGCGTGGAGACAGAGGAGGGCGGCGATGTCGCCGTTACGGTCAACCATGCGCTGGCAAAGCGGTATCTGGACGCGCTGCACGATCTGAGCGAGACCTACGGCCTGCGGGATGATGTGACGGTCGCCGTGCTGGCCAAGATGCCGGACGTGCTGGGGTCGGAGCGCATTGAGCAGGATGCGGATGAGATGATCCGCGACGTGACCCAGGTGTTCCAGCAGGCCTGCGACGGCTTTGACCAGATGCGCCTGCGGGAGGGCGAAAAGCTTGCGGACGATGTGCGCGGCCGCTGTGCGGCGATCGAGCGCATGGTGGGCGAGGTGGAAACGCGCTCGCCCGAGCGGGTTAAGGAGTACCGCGAAAAGCTGCTGGCCCGTATGCAGGAGGTGCTGGCGGATACCAGCATTGACGAGACGCGTATCCTGACCGAGGCCGCCATTTACGCCGACAAGACCGCGGTGGACGAAGAAACCGTGCGCCTGCGCAGCCACCTGCACCAGCTGGACGGTATGCTGGGAGAGACCCAGCCGGTCGGACGCAAGCTGGACTTCCTTGTGCAGGAGATGAACCGGGAGGCCAACACGATCGGCTCCAAGGCGAACGATGTGGACATGGCGCGCATCGTGGTGGACATCAAAAGCGAGATTGAAAAAATCCGCGAGCAGATCCAGAATATCGAATAAACCACAAGGGGGCGGCACGGGTGAAACTGATTAACATAGGGTTTGGCAACATGGTGGCTTCGTCGCGGCTGATCGCGATCGTCAGCCCGGAATCCGCGCCGGTCAAGCGCACCGTGCAGGAGGCGCGCGACCGCGGCATGGTGGTGGACGGCACCTACGGCCGCCGTACCCGCGCCGTGCTTATCATGGACAGCGACCATGTGGTGCTGAGCGCTTTGCAGCCGGAGACCGTTGCCGCGCGCTTTGCGGGCGACGGAGAGGAAGGAGAGACCGAGGATGCGTAAGGGGACACTGTATGTATTCACCGGCCCGTCCGGCGCGGGCAAGGGCACGCTGCTTTCCATCCTGCGCGAGCAGGACGATAAGCTGTTCTATTCGATTTCCGCGACCACACGCGCGCCGCGTCCGGGGGAAACCGACGGCGTGCAGTATTATTTCCTGAGCCGCGCGGATTTCGAGGAGAAAATCGCGCAGAACGCGTTTTTGGAGCACGCCCGGTATGTCGATAATTACTACGGCACGCTGGAAGCGCCGGTCAACGAAAAACTGGACGAGGGCTATGACGTGATCCTTGAGATCGAGGTGCAGGGCGCGATGCAGGTGCATGAAAAACGCCCGGATGCGGTGATGGTATTTATCGCGCCGCCGTCCTTCGAGGAGCTTGCCGCGCGTCTGCGCGGCCGCGGCACCGAGGACGAGGAAAAGGTGCGCAAACGCCTCGAAACCGCCAAAGAGGAGCTGAAAAGCCAGGATAAGTTCGATTACGTGGTGGTAAACGACGAGATCGACCGCGCGGTGCGCGAGATTCAGGGGATTCTGGCTGCGCGGCGCGCATAAATTGCTTTGTGAAATCATAAATAATACAAAGGGTAATATAAGGAGATTCGATTACAATGCTGAAACCTTCCATGCAGGAATTGATGAAACGTGTGGGCAACCGCTATCTGCTGGTCAACCTGGCTGCACAGCGCGCCCGCGACATCGCTGACCAGGCTGAAGAAACCGGCGAGCAGCTGCCGGATAAGGCGGTCAAGCTGGCGCTGGACGAGATCGCGGACGGCGAGATCGTTTACCGTCCCGGCCCGCGCACCGAGCCGGTGATCGTGCAGAACAACCCGATTGCGGCGGCGATGGTCGATGTGGACGACTCGGTCGTGATGGACGAGGATGAGACGCAGGAGGCAGCGGCTGAGGATACGATGGACGATGAGGAGCGCCGCCTTGATGAGTTCGACGACCACGAGCTGGATGACGGCGACGTGCCGGAGGAGGACCGCTGAGCCATGCGCCTTGCGGGAAAGACCGTCGTCCTGTGTGTAACGGGCGGCATTGCAGCGTATAAGGCTGCTGACCTGACCAGTAAGCTGCGCCAGGCCGGCGCGGCGGTCCGCGTGCTGATGACCGAATCAGCCACGCAGTTTATTTCGCCCATGACGTTTGAGACGCTGTCGGGATACCGCGCGGTGGTGGACACGTTTGACCGCAACTTCGCGTGGGAGGTCGAGCATATCTCGCTGGCCAAGGCGGCGGATGTGTTTGTGATCGCACCGGCGACCGCGAACGTGATCGCCAAAGCGGCGCACGGCATTGCGGACGATATGGTGACGACCACGCTGCTGGCAACCAAAGCGCCGGTTGTGATTGCGCCGGCAATGAACACCGGCATGTATGACAACCCGGTGACACAGCAGAATTTGCAGACCCTGCGCGAGCGGGGCTTCCATATCATTGACCCCGCGGCGGGACGGCTCGCCTGCGGCGACAGCGGGCGCGGCAAATTGCCGGATACGCCCACGCTCATGCACGGCATTGAGCAGGCGCTCACCCCGCAGGACCTGCGCGGCCAGCGCGTGCTGGTAACCGCCGGGCCGACGCAGGAGGCGATGGACCCGGTGCGTTTTCTGTCCAACCATTCGACGGGCAAGATGGGCTATGCGGTCGCGGCGCGTGCAGCCATGCGCGGCGCGGATGTGACGCTGGTCTCCGGCCCGACCGCGCTGGACACGCCGGAGGGCGTGCAGCGGGTGGACATTGTTTCCGCGCGGGATATGTACGATGCGGTGCTCTCCCGTGCAGACCGGCAGGACATGATTATCAAGGCGGCCGCGGTGGGCGACTACCGCCCGGCGGAGACCGCCTCGGAAAAGCTGAAAAAGGGCGACGGCGAGATGACGGTCGCGCTCGCGCGCAATCCGGACATCCTGGCCGAGCTTGGGCGGCGCAAGCATCCCGGGCAGCTGCTGTGCGGCTTTGCAATGGAGACGCAGAACCTGCTCGACAACGCGGCGGATAAGCTGCGCCGCAAAAACTGCGATATGCTCGTGGCGAACTCCCTGCGCGACAAGGGCGCGGGCTTCGGCACGGATACCAACGTCGCGACCCTGCTGTTTGCGGACGGCCGGCGCGAAACGCCGCCGCTTATGAGCAAGGAGGACCTTGCGGACGTAATTTTGGACCGCCTGCTCGCGATGGAGCAGTCCGGTCAGTAAATCCCAGAAAGAAAGGAGTATAGCGTTTGGCGGAAACAGTCTGCGCGGTCGCCGTGGATGCGGCGACCTATGCGATCGACAAGCTATATTCCTACCGTGTGCCGGACGAGCTGCGGGAACAGGTGCAGATTGGCACCCGCGTTCTCGTGCCGTTCGGCTTTGGCAATAAACGGGCGGAAGCAGTCGTACTGGCGTTTAAACAGGACACCGGCGAGTACAAACTGAAACCCGTGGTCGAGGTGCTGGACGATACCCCGGTGCTGACGGCGGAGCAGCTCAAACTTGCCGCGTGGATGCGCGAGCGGCTGTACTGCACCTACTTTGACTGCGTGCGCGTCATGCTGCCCGCCGGGCTGTGGTTCAAGCGCAGCGAGACTTATACCCTCGTGCCGCACGCCGATCTGGCCGCGCTGCAGCAGCGCGATGGGGATGCGGGTACGGTGCTCCGCCTGTTCGACCGGCCGGGGCAGACGCTTGCTGTGTCCGACATCCGGCAGCGGCTGGGCGGCAAAAGCATGACCCGCGTACTGGACGCGCTCGCGGGCGAGGGCGTGCTCGTTTACCACAGCAACACTGCGCAGCGGTCGAACGATAAAACCGAAAAAATGCTCTCGCTGGACATGGAGGCGGGCGAAGCGATGGCGCATGTCAGCCGGCGCAGCCCGGTCCGGATGGATGTCGTTTCCGTGCTTTCGGACGGCGGCTGGATGAGCCAGAAGGAGCTGGTCTATATGACCGGCGTGACGGACGCTGCACTGCGCGACATGGTCAAAAAGGGGATCCTGCGCGCGCACCATGAGGAGCGCCTGCGCACGCCGGACTTTTCCGAGGTGCCGAAGGCTGCGCCTCCGATTCTGTCTGCCGCCCAGCAGCAGGTGTACGACGGCATTGCCGCGCTGATGGACGAGGATGCGCCGCGTGCGGCGCTGCTGTTCGGCGTGACCGGCAGCGGCAAAACACAGGTCTACTTAAAACTGATCGAAAAGGCGCTGGCGCAGGGCCAAAGCGCAATCGTGCTTGTGCCCGAGATCGGGCTGACGCCGCAGGTGCTCCGCCAGTTCGCCGCCCAGTTCGGGGACGAGGTTGCGGTCATGCACTCCGCGCTTTCCGTGGGCGAGCGCTATGACAGCTTCAAAAAAATCAAATCCGGCCGCGCGCGCGTCGTGATCGGCACGCGCTCGGCGGTGTTCGCGCCGGTGCAGAACCTCGGCGTGCTCATCATCGACGAGGAACAGGACGGCGCGTACCGCTCGGAGCAGTCCCCGCGCTACCACGCGCGCGACGTGGCGAAATACCGCGTCGCCCAGCAGAACGCGCTGCTTGTGCTCGGCTCCGCGACCCCCTCGGTCGAGACGTATTACGGCGCGCAGCAGGGGAAATATCCGGTGTTCCGGCTGACCGAGCGGTTCCTCGGCACCGGCCTGCCGGATGTGCTGATTGCAGATATGCGTGGGCTTGCCCGCGAGGGGCGCACGGGCATAATCGGCCCACAGATGGAAAACGAGCTGATCGACACGCTCGACCGGGGCAAGCAGGCGATCCTGTTTCTCAACCGGCGCGGCAACAGCCGTGTGATCGGCTGTGCGCTGTGCGGCTGGGTGCCGGAATGCCCTTCCTGCTCGACAAGCATGACCTACCATTCGGTGTCCGGCCGCGCGATGTGCCACTACTGCGGCGCGTCGGTCAAGATCACGGGCAAATGCCCGGTGTGCGGCGGCGAAAGCCTGTTCACCGAAACGCCGGGCACGCAGAAAGTCGAGCAGGAACTGCACGAAAAATTCCCGTCCGCGCGCGTGCTGCGCATGGACGCGGATACGATGCACACCAAGGGCGCGCACGAAAAGCTGCTTTCGCAGTTTGCCAAAGGCGGGGCGGACATCCTGCTCGGCACCCAGATGGTGACCAAGGGGCTGGATTTTGAAAACGTCACGCTGGCGGGCGTGCTAGACGCGGATCAGAGCCTGTACGCGCAGGACTACCGCGCGCGGGAGCGCACGTTTTCGCTCATTACGCAGGTCGTAGGGCGCGCCGGGCGGCGGTTCGACACGGGCAAGGCGGTCATCCAGACCTACAGCCCGGAGCATTATAGTATCCAGACGGCAGCACGTCAGGATTATCAGGCATTTTATACAGAAGAGATGAATTACAGGGAACTGATGGGGTATCCGCCGGCAGAGCATCTGATGGCGGTACTGGTAGCCTGTGAGGATGAAGCACTTCTGGAAAAAGGAATGCACTATCTCAAATTATATGCAATGCGGATCACGAAGAACCGCAAGGTACAGGTGATCGGTCCGGCAGCTCCGGCAGTCGGAAAGGTCAAGGATGTGTACCGGAAAGTTTTGTATCTGAAGCAGGAATCCTATGAGATCCTGATTGAAATGAAAGATAAAATGGAACAATATATTGAATTGAACCGGGGATTTGCAAAGATGCGGATTCAGTTTGATTTTGATCCGATGAGTGGATTTTAAAAGAAAAGGCAGGAGGAAGAACAAATGGCAATTAGAAAAATCAGAGAAATAGGCGATGAAGTACTGACAAAGGTGTGTAAGGAAGTAACAAAGATGACACCAAGAACAACAGAACTGATCGATGATATGTTAGAGACCATGTACGAGGCAATGGGGGTAG
>USSI01000075.1 GCA_900557315.1 uncultured Butyricicoccus sp.
GGACAGCAAACGCTGTCCGCCCCCTTGCAAGACATGGTGTCAACTTGTGTCCCTACGAACATTACCCGAATGGTTACAGGTTTTCTTCTTATTACACGAAAGTCATCTGAAATTGGAAAAGAGTGCTCTATTACCCATCGATTGCCCACTATTTTGTAATCTTGACGGCCTTATGATAGTATACCGTGGGCTTTGTCAGTCCCCGTCAAGCAAAATAACACTTATCGGCAGAATTTTGAAAAAAGGAAGTCCGGCGGATGCTTTTTGCCGGACTTCCCTTTTATTATCATCGTTCTAAATAGCCGCAGACGGTCAATGCGAAGGGTTCAGGCCTCCTTAGCCTTATGCTTGCTGTACTCAAACACCCAGAAAATAGCCGCCAAGATCACGATAGCGCCCACAATAGAGGTCAGCGTCAGAGTCTCTCCGAAAATCAGATAGCTCAGCAGCGCTGTGAACACAACACCGGAATACTGATAGATACTGACCTCGGAGGCCGGTGCCTGCTGATAAGCATACGTCAGCAAATACTGGCCGCCCGCCGCAAACAGGCCTACCATCAGCAGCATCCCCATTACCTTAAGGGAGGGCACCACAAAGCTGGGAATCATCAAAAGTCCCGCGCAGACCGTGCTGAACAGGGAAAAGTGGAAAATGATGACCGGCGCGCTGGTAAAGCGCTTTGTGTAGGACAACAGCGTGTAGGCAAGGCCCGCCACCATGGCTGCACCCAACGCGGAAAACAGCGGCAGAGGATTGGAATCAAAGGAGGGCTGCATGGAAATGTACGCGCCCACAAGGCAAAGGCCGATGGCGCAGACCTGCACCTTTGAGATCTTCTCCTTTAAAATCGGCCCGGCAAACAGGGTCACAAACACCGGCGACGCCCGGTTCAGCATGGCAACATCCGCCTGCCGTGCATGGCCGGTGGCGTAAAAGAACAGCACAATGCCGAGGAAGCCGAAAAAGGACCGTCCCCACAGGGTCAGACCACCCTTTTTGATTTCGGGAATCAAATCCAGCTTTTCTCTATAGACCGTGATGCCCGCGATGATCATACTGACCAAATTGCGGAAAAAGACCTGCTCAAAGGTCCCTACCTCCGTGGAGCTCATTTTGACAAATACCTGCATAATGGAAAAGGACAGCGCTGACAGCAGCATCAGCGTGACCGCTCTTGTTTTGCTTCCGCTCATATTGAAACCTCCGTTTTTTCCGGCGGAATTAGCCTCCCGCGGCCTTTTCCGCCATATCGCTTCTGCGCGCAAAGGATAGGCGGTTTGACCCGCCTATCCTTTCGCCGTATCATCTGAACATCAATAGTCGCCGTTGTAGCTGGTGCCGTGAGGCGTTGTCCAGCTGTAGTCGCCCAGCTTTTCGGCCTTGGTCTCCTCGCCATTGGCCACGCGGAGAATCAGGTCATACAGTTCGCGGCCGCTCTCCTGCAGGGTCTTTTCACCGTAAAGCATGGGCTTTGCGGAGTAGTCGATCATATCCTCCAGCATCGTAGCGGTGGTGGGGTTGCCGGTGATCTTGATGGTGGTCATGCAGGCGTTGCCGATGGGGTTGCCGCGGCCCGTGGTGAACAGGCAGATGTGGCAGCCGCTCATGGCCAGCGTGGTGGACGCATAGGCGTCATTAGCGCCCTAGGCCTGGTTGATGCCCCATGCTCCCGCGCCAGGGACGGGATCCCCGCAGTCCAGGATTCCCAGAATCCTGCGATGCCCATGAGTTTTGAAGCTGCCCAGGTTTTCTCAGTCATGGTGGTCAGGCCGCCCGCCTTGTTACCGGGTGTCGGATTGACCTGAGAGAGGCCTTTTCCGCCTCTACGAGTGCAATCCTCATTAAAGAAATCTCCAATATCCATCAGACGCATCCCGACCTCATAAGAAGCTGCCGCACTAGGATAGCCGCCGCGGCCGCAGATCTGCACAGCCTTACCGCCGATGGCCAGATGCATATCAATGGCCTCGCCCACAGCGGGGTTGGCAGACAGGCCGCTGGTCCAGTCGGAGCCGCCGTTGTAGCCGCTGATGATGAGGCCGCTGGTGGGACAGGGCTCCCGCTTCTGAGCCGCAGCCTGCTCCTTCAGCTCGTTGACAGCCTCGATACCATCGGCAATGGCCTTCGTCACGCCGCCGTCGGACTGGATGCTGATGTTCACCACGGGGCGGCCGGTCTTACGGATGGCCTCGGCCACCTCCTCGGGATTCGTCTGCTGGCAGCCCAGAGACAGCAGCACCACGCCGAAGGTGTTGGGATGGGTACCGGCAGTGATGAAGCCCTTCAGGGTACGGGCAAAACGGTCAGGGAACTCGCCGCAGGCGGCGTCCACAAAAGTGGCGGGCACATTGCAGGCATTGCTGATGCGCTGTGCGGCGTTATTGGAGCACTGCACCAGAGAAATCACCAGCACCTGATTGCGGATGCCGAAGGAACCGTCGGCACGCTTGTAGCCCATAATGGTCTCGGGGAGATGAAGCTCCTCCTTGGTATAAATGCGCGGATCGGTATAATCCAGCGCATCGGGTGCCATGGAACGGTAATAGGCCCGCTGCTTCTGGTTGATCTCCTCGAAGTCATCATACACGTTGTTCTCGTGGACCCAGTTGCCCTTTTTGATGTCCTGCGTGGCAACGCCGATATGCACACCGTACTTGATGATTTCTCCGCCCTTGGGGATATCTACACGGGCGATCTTATGGCCCTCCTTGATGAACTGGTTGGCAACGATCTCCTCGCCGCCTACCATGGTGGCCTCACCGGCCTCAATGGGCTCCACTGCTACCGCCACATTGTCATGGGGCTCGATCAGCATGGATTTTTTCAGGATACTCATTCCTAATTCTCCTTAACTTTTCTCACAATTTCTCAAAATAAATTTACTCTCAGGCAAAGGCCTTGGCCATACGCTCCATCACTTCTCGGATGATAGAGCGGGGCGCCGCCAGATTGATACGTTGGAAGCCTGCACCTTCCTGTCCGAACATCGTGCCGCCATCCAGCGCCACACCGGCTTCCTCGATCATCCGCCGGTCCAGCTTTTCGGCGTCCGGCTCTAAAGCATGCAGGTCCATCCACAAAAGGTAGGTGCCCTCCAGCGGTGCGATCCAGACCTTGCCGCCCCATGTCTTTTCCGCAAAGGAACGGACAAACGCCTCATTTCCCTGAATATAGGCAAGACATTCCTTCAGCCATTCCTCGCCGTGCTCCCACGCGGCCTTGGCAGCCACGGGGGCAAAGAACGTGGGATTGGCCCGGCAATAGCGGTTGAACATGGCATCAAACCGCTGGCGGTGCGTCTCGTCCGGAATCATAATGCAGGAAAAGGACAGTCCCGCAAGATTGAACGTCTTGGAGGGGGCATGGCACACGGCGCAGTTTTTGGCATACGCCTCGCCCAGAGAGGCAAACACCGTGTGGTGATGGCCGGGGAAGATCAGATCGCTGTGAATTTCATCAGCAATGACGAAAACATTGTGCTTCAGACAGATGTCGCCCATCCGCTGCAGCTCCTCCCGCGTGTAGACGCGGCCCACGGGGTTATGAGGATTGCTGAGGACAAAGGCCCGGCACATGGGGTCGGCGGCCTTGCGCTCGAAATCCGCAAAGTCGATCTCATACCGCCCATCCCGCAGGACCAGCGGACTGCTGATGACCTGCCGCTTCTGTGTGCGGATGGAATTTCCGAAGGGGTAATAGACCGGCTCCTGAATGAGCACACCGTCCCCCTCCTCGGTCTCGGCCTGAATTAACAGGTTGATGGCGGTAACAACGCCCGGAGTATAACGGAACCAGTCGGACTTGGCCTCCCAGTGGTTCCGACGGCGCTGCCATGCAAGGTATGCTTCGATCACATCTTCGCCGACGCGGGTATAGCCGTACATCCCGTTTTTCGCGGCCTCAATGACCGCCTCCTGCACGGCGGGGACCGTTTTGAAGTCCATATCGGCGATCCATGCCGGCAGCACATCGCTTCTTCCGAACTGGCTTTCCAGCGCAGCAGGGTCCCATTTGCTCTGATGCCACGTCAGGCGACCTTCAAAGGAATCGAAATCGAACATAATCTCTCCTTTTCAGCTTTCCTTCATTCCGATGCGGGAACGGTCCTTACAGACCGTTGATCTCCCGCACGAAATGACACTTGACGAAATGGCCCGGCTCTACCTCCTCCAGTGCCGGTTCCTGATTGAAGCATTCCGGCTTGGCGTAGATGCAGCGGGGTGCGAAGCGGCAGGACTTGGTCACGTTGATGGGAGAGGTGATCTCACCCTTCAAAATGATCTGGTTGTCCGGCGCGTTATACTTAGGCAGCGGGATAGCGGAGATCAGCGCCTTGGTATAGGGGTGATACTGATGGGCGAAAATCTCGCTGGAGCCAGCCTTCTCCACCATCTGGCCCAAATACATAACCGTGATGTCATCGGAAATGTGCTTCACAACGGACAGGTTATGGGTGATAAACAGCAGCCCCATATTTAACTCTTGCTTGAGTTCGCGCAGCAGCGCGAGGATTTGCGCCTGTACCGACACGTCCAGCGCGGTCGTGGGTTCGTCGGCGATGAGCAGCTCCGGACGAGTCAACAGCGCCATGGCGATCATTACCCGCTGGCGTTCGCCGCCGGAGAGCTGGTGCGGGTAGTCGGCCAGACGCCGCGGCGCATTGCGGATCCCAACGCGATCCAGACAGTCGAGGATCTCTCCGCGCGCCGCTTCTTTACGCATCCCGCGATGCAAAGAGAGCACTTCGTAGAGCTGTTTTTCGAGGGTATGCAGCGGATTGAGTGAAACCATCGGCTCCTGAAAAATCATCGCGATGCGGTTGCCGCGCACGCCGCGCAGCGTATGTTCATCGGCGTGTAGCAGCGACTGGCCGTGAAAGCGGATATCCCCTGCGGGGTAGCAGACCGGCGGCGAGGGCAGCAGCCGCAGTATCGACAGCGCGGAAACGCTCTTACCGGAGCCGGATTCGCCCACCAGCGCCAGGGTTTCACCGACCGCAATGCGTAGCGACAGCTCGCTGACCACGGTGGTGGTTTCCCCCTGCTGGCGAAAGGCGATGGAAAGGTTGTCGATATCTAACAGAGGTTGCGTCATGCTACACCGCCTTGCTTGGGTCAAAAGCGTCGCGAACCGCTTCACCGATAAAAATCAATAACGTCAGCAGGAGTGCTACCGACAGAAAGGCGGCGATGCCCAGCCACGGCGCCTGAAGATTATTTTTACCCTGCAACAGCAGCTCGCCCAGCGAAGGAGAGCCCAGCGGCAGGCCGAAGCCGAGGAAGTCCAGCGAGGTCAGAGTCGTAATCGAACTGCACAGAATAAACGGCAGGAAGGTCAGGGTGGCGACCATAGCGTTAGGCAGCATATGGCGCAGAATAATGGCGCGATCGCTAACGCCGAGCGCCTGCGCGGCGCGGATATAATCATAGTTGCGGGGGCGCAGAAACTCGGCGCGGACGACCCCGACCAGCGTCATCCAGCCGAACAGCACGGTAATGGCCAGCAGCCACCAGAAGTTGGCCTGCACGACGCTCGAAAGCAGGATAATCAGAAACAGGGTCGGCATCCCCGACCAGACCTCGATAAAGCGCTGTCCCCAGAGATCAATCTTTCCGCCGTAATATCCCTGAACGGCGCCGGCCATCACCCCCAGCACGCTGGAGAAGAAGGTCAGCAGCAGGCCAAAGAGAATGGAAATGCGCGTGCCGTACAGAATACGTGCCAGCACGTCGCCGCCGTTGGCATCGGTGCCCAGCCAGTTCAGCCTTGACGGCGGCGAAGGGAAGGGGGTTTCGGTGGCGAAATTAATGGTCGTTGCGCCGAAGCGAACCGGCGCCCACAGGGCCCAGCCGTTATCGTCCAGTCGTTTTTGCAGCCACGGGTCCTGATAGTCGGCGGCAGTAGCAAAGCGGCCACCGAAGGTGCTCTCGCTATAGTTTTTTAATAACGGTACGTAGAGACTGCCGCGGTACTGCACCAGCAGCGGTTTATCGTTAGCAATCAGCTCGGCGCACAGGCTGCAGGCGAAAATGACTAAGAATAACCAGAGCGACCAGTAGCCGCGGCGGTTGTGGCGAAAGCGCGCCCAGCGGGCCTGATTGACGGGACTGAAAAATGACATTAGCGGCCCTCAAAATCGATACGCGGATCGACCAGCGTATAGCTGATGTCGCTGATGATATTCAGCAGCAGGCCAATCAGAGTAAAAATATACAGCGTGCCGAACATGACCGGGTAATCACGAGATACCGTGGCTTCATAGCCCAGCAGCCCCAGTCCGTTCAGCGAGAACATCACTTCAATCAGCAGCGAGCCGGTAAAAAACATGCTGATAAAGGTGGCCGGGAAACCGGCGATCACCAGCAGCATCGCGTTGCGAAATACGTGGCCCCACAGGATCTGCTTTTCGCTAACGCCCTTTGCGCGGGCGGTGACGACGTACTGCTTGCGAATTTCGTCGAGAAAGCTGTTTTTGGTGAGCATGGTGAGGGCGGCAAAACCGCCGATCACCGTGGCCAGCACCGGTAGGGTGATATGCCAGAGATAGTCGAGGATTTTTTGATACCACGGCAGGCTGTCGAAGTTGGCTGACACCAGCCCGCGCAGCGGAAAGAGATCGAAATAGCTGCCGCCGGCAAAGATAACGATCAACAAAATGGCGAACAGAAAGGCCGGGATCGCATAGCCGATAATAATCAGCGTACTGCTCCAGACGTCAAAATGGCTGCCGTTGCTGACCGCTTTGCGGATCCCCAGCGGGATCGACACCAGATAGATGATGAGCGTGCTCCACAAGCCCAGCGAGATAGAGACCGGCAGGCTGTCCCCGATCAGCTGCACGACCGATGAGCTGCGAAACAGGCTGTCGCCAAAATCAAAGCGCAGGTAGTCGCCGAGCATTTTAAAATAGCGCTCGTGGAGAGGCTTATCAAAGCCGTAGCGGTGGGTTATCTCGGCGATGACTTCCGGGTC
>USSI01000076.1 GCA_900557315.1 uncultured Butyricicoccus sp.
TAGCCACGATGGCAATATCACTGCCCTCGGTGAGCTGCTCGCCCTTGCCGATCTCAAAGTCCGAGCCGTCCGCATAAATCGTGGTGAAGGTCTTGCGGATCATGCGCATGTAGGAGAACTTGCCGGAAGCAGCCAGCTTCTTGGTCAGGCAGTTGATCTGCGCATAGTCAACCGGATCGACAACGATCGCGTCCGGGATGGACAGGTACAGCGCGCAGTCCTCGAACGGCATGTGGGTGCCGCCGTTATAAGCCGCGCACACGCCGGGGTCGGAACCGACAACATGAACCGGCAGCTGTGCGTAAGCTGCGGACATGAACGCCTGGTCAAACGCGCGGCGGGACGCGAAGCAGCCAAAAGAGTGCATGAATACGGTCTTGCCGGTCGCGCACAGGCCTGCCGCAACGCCCATGGCGTTTGCTTCCGCAATGCCGGCGTTGATGGTGCGCTCCGGATAAGCCTTGGCCAGCTTGCCGGTGTTGATGCAGTTCTCCAGGTCGCAGTCAATGTGCATGACCGTGGGGTCCTTCTCCATCATCTCGAGCATCGCGCTGACATAGCCGTCACGGTTTGCGCGGGAATCCTTTTCGTGTTTGCCAATCAAAGTAAAGCTCATGTTCATACCCTCCCTTACTGTGCCTTGATCTCAGCGAGCTGCTTCTCAGCGTAAGCAATGGCTTCATCCCACTGCTCCTTGGACGGCTGAGAAGAGTGTGCGCCCGTGCCGTCGGCAAAGGTAGCGCCCTTGCCCTTGACGGTGTGCAGCACAATACAGGTGGGAACGCCCTTGGTCGCATAAGCGTTCTGGATTGCGTCGTAAATCTGCTCAACGTCGTTGCCGTCAGCGCACTCGACAACATTCCAGCCAAAGGCTGCAAACTTCGCGCCGATGCCGTTGGCATGCTTCATGACATTCTCGCACGCGCCGTCCAGCTGGTACTTATTGTCGTCCACAAAGCAGACCAGATTGTCCAGCTTGTAATGTACGGCGAACTGAGCAGCCTCCCAGACCTGGCCCTCATCCGCCTCGCCGTCGCCGACGAATACGAAAACGTGATTGTCGCGGCCGTCGATCTTGTTGCCGAGCGCCGCACCGGTCGCAGTGGACATGCCCTGGCCGAGCGAGCCGGTCGTCAGGTCAACGCCGGGGGTCTTGGTACGGTCGGTATGGGACGGGAAATTGGTGTGGGGCTGATTGAGCGTATAAGCGTTTTCAATCGGGTAAAATCCCTTCAGGCCAAGCGTCGCGTACATGGCCGGGCCTGCATGTCCCTTGGACAGTACACACCAGTCACGGTCCTCCCAGCGGGGGTTCTTCGGATCAACCTTCATCACTTCGCCGTACAGCACAGCGAGCGCATCAATGATGGACATCGAGCCGCCCACATGGCCAAAGCCAAGCGATCCAATCGTTTTCAGGGTTTCCAGACGGATTTCCTGTGCAAACACGCGAAGCTCCTGCATCTTTTCTGCTTTCTGCATTGCATACACCTGCCTAATATGAAATTATTTTCTCTCCGCTGAACGGTATTCAGCGCGCAGCGGCTTACATACCACTGCTATTGATAACAGTGTATCACCGAATTACCCAGATTTCAACCAGAATTCACACAAATGTTAACAAAAATTTATCCCTCTATTTTGTGTGCACCGGAAATTTTCATAAAAACACGAAAGCGGAAATATTAACTTTGTTTGTTATGCCGCAGCCCTGTTTCGGGGGCTGTTTCTGCCTTCTCCGCAGCTGCGGTCATTTCCGCCATGCCGCCCGGCTGCGTCCGATTCCGGCGCATTGTCCCTTCTGATGCGGCGGCCCCAGTCCCCCCATTCCGGTATGAAATTTTCCATTCATGATTATTGGCACAGTTTTCTTTCAAAATCCGGCTCGTCCCGGCCTTTACAGCCCGAATCTGTTTGACAATCGGACAATTATCCCGTTTTCCATTTTCTGAAAACAGTAGACAATTTGTGCAATATTTGATAAACTTGAATAAGTCATTATGGATATATTTCGGTTAAGATTGGGGATAGGGAAGATGAAAGTCAGCCGTCTCAATTCGATTGAACAATATGTTATTTCGCGGGAGACCGTCAGCATCGACGAGTTGTGCGAGGTCTTCGGCGTTTCCAAAAATACCATCCGCCGCGACCTGAATGAGCTTGAAATGCGCGGGCATATCACCAAGGTCTATGGCGGCGTCACTGCAACCGTATCTTCCGGCGCGGTGCCGACGCCCATCCGCTCCGGGCTCAACCCGATCGACAAATCGCTGATCGGGCGTCTTGCCGCTGAAGACGTGTCGGACGGGGATACGATCTTCATTGACTCCGGCACGACCACGCTGTGCCTGCTGCGCTTCCTTGTCGCGAAAAAGCGCATCACCATCATCACGCATTCGCTTGGCGCGCTGAGCGAAGCTTCCAAGTACGACAACCTGAATATCATTTCGCTCGGCGGCATTTACAGCCCGACGACCGATTCGTTTGTCGGCCTGTCCACCATCGAGGCACTATCGTCCATGCGCATCAATAAAGCGTTCATGGGCGCAACCGGCGTTTCCCTGACCGCAGGCATGACCAACACCACGTTCCTGGAAGCGGAGATCAAACGCGCGGTTGTGCAGCGTGCTGAAAAGATTTACGGCATGGCGGACTCCTCCAAAATCGGCAAGGAAGCGATCGTCACCTTCTGCCATCTCAAGGACCTGACCGGCTTTATCACCGACCGGGAGCCGCCTCAGGAATATGTGGAGCTGTGCCAGCGCGAAAATGTCAAACTGCAATACGAATGAGGAGCAGATGCCGTGATATCCGGCCTGCCCCGCTTCCCATGAAAAAACGGCTGCTTCTGCAGCCGTTTTTCTGTTCCCTTGCGCCTGCGCGCAGCAGCGGTTGTCAGGCAATCCCCTTCTTGCGGTAATTGGAGGGGGAAACGCCGTACACCTGACGGAACCGCTTGATAAAATAGCTGAAGTTGTCAAACCCAACCTGAAAGCCAACTTCCATCACCGGCAGGTCGGTCTCGCGCAGCAGGCGGGCCGCCTGCTCGATGCGCAGCGAATTGATATGCTGGGTGAACGTGCGGCCGAAGTGCTCCCGGAAGAAGCTGCTGAAATACTGCGGCGACAGCCCAAACCGCGCAGCCACGTCGGACAAGGGCAGGCGTTCGGTAAAGTGTTCGCCCAGATATCCGACGATCTCCCGGAGCTGGCGCGCTTTATAGTCCTCGTTCGGCTGCATCTGCCGCCCTGCCAGCAGGCCGTTCTGCGCGCAGGCAGCGATGATGCCCAGCAGCCCCGCCTTGACCGCCAGCTGGCTGCCCGGCCGCTGCGCCAGGCAGGCACGCACGATCTGCATCAGCTGCACGCGCACCTCCCGCTGCCCCGGCGTACCCACGCGGAGGCAGGTTGCAAACCGCAGACGCCCCTCTGCAATCGGCGCGAGCAGCTCGGTTTCCGCCTGATCGTCGCGCGCAAACTGCAGGAAATCCGCTGCAAATACAAAGGAACGGAACTGGTTTTCCTGTCCCGCAGCGCGGATTTCATGCAGCTCCTCCCCCGCGACAAAAAACACATCGCCCCTCTCGCCCTCGTACACATGGTCGGCAATGGTCAGCGACACATGCCCCGCATCCACTGTGATGATCTCCAGCTCCGGGTGCCAGTGATAGGGGATAAAATCGCTGTCGTCTTCCTCGCTGCCGTCCAGAGCGGGGTAAATCTGGAACGGGAACGCCAGCGTGCCGTGTTCTTTTTTCTCGCGTCTTGCAGCATCCATGGAAGCCCTCCGGAAACACCTTAAAATCGTGTTATTGTTTGCGAATAAATTGCAAGCATTTTTGCCCGTATCTAACTATAATAATTATATACATCAAAGGGAACTGACGCAAGAGTACGGCTGCAGAATATCGTATTTTTATTGCATCATTTGCCGGATTCCCAGGTATCCTCTGCGATACGCGGCAAACCGTTCCCGCCCGGCCTGGCAGCCGGAAATTTATTTGGAGGGAAACCGTATGTACATTGATAAGCAGGTCCAGCGTGGATACAACGAGTATATCCGCCTGGACGAGGGCATCGGCAAGGACGCCATGATGGACGTCGCGCTCCTCGTGATGGAGGATGGCGACAGCTATTCCTTCGAGGAGGCGGAGAAGGAACTCGCCGCTCTGGTATTCGACGGCAAGTGCACCATCGAGTGGGACGGCCAGTCCTACGACGTGGACCGTCCGAACCCGTTCGATTATAACCCGTCCTGCCTGCACGTCTGCAAGGGCACCAAGGTAACGATCACCGCGCACGGCCCCTGCAACATTTATATCCAGAAGACGCTCAACGACAAGACCTTCCCGAACAAGATGTACAAGCCGGAAGACACCGATACCTGGGCGCGCGGCGCAAACGGCGAGCTGATGGGCTGCATCAAGCGCGATGTACGCACCTGCTTCGACCTGGACAACGCGCCGTACTCCAACATGGTGCTGGGCGAGGTTGTCAACCTGCCGGGCAAGTGGTCGAGCTATCCGCCGCACCATCATCCGCAGCCGGAGTGCTACTTCTACCGCTATGACAAGCCGATGGGCTTCGGCGCCGGCTGGGGCAACGGCGATATCTACGAGACCCACCACAACGGCCTTGCGATCATCACCGACAAGATGCACTCCCAGGTCACCGCGCCGGGCTACTCCTGCTGCTATGCATGGGGCATCCGCCATCTGCCGGGCAACCCGTGGGACAAGACCCGCATCGACGACGAGGAGCACCTGTGGCTGCTCGAGGATGACGCGAACGACAATATCTGGCACTGCCCGACCGGAAACTGACCGTCCGCACAAGTTTACAGTGGGACACTGCCCGTCCCTCTTCCCCATCCCGCGCGGCGCGCGCATACCAAACTGCACGGAGAACGTGCTTTCCATCAACCATTTGTGAGAGAAAATAGTTTCAGGAGGTATTCATCTATGAAGCACATGGAAACCGTCCGCCTGACGGCATCTCAGGCACTCGTCCGCTTCCTCGAGAACCAGTATGTCAGCTACATTGACATGGATGGCAACGAGGTCGAGCACAAGTTCGTCAAGGGCATCTTCATGCTGCCCGGCCACGGCAACGTTGTCGGCTTTGCCAACGGCGTGGAGCAGGAGCTCAAGGACATGATCGTCTACCAGGGCAAGAACGAGCAGGGCATGGCGCTCGCCGCTGTCGGCTACGCCAAGCAGATGCGCCGCAAGTCCATCTTCGCGTGCACCTCGTCCGTCGGCCCCGGCGCGTGCAACATGGTCACCGCCGCTGCGACTGCAACCGCAAACAACATCCCGGTTCTGATCCTGCCGGGCGACATCTATGCGTCCCGCCAGCCCGACCCGGTTCTCCAGCAGATGGAGCAGCCGCAGAACCTGTCCATCTCCGCGCACGACGCGTTCCAGGCTGTCACCAAGTACTGGGGCCGCATCAACCGTCCGGAGCAGGTCATGACCGATATGATCTCCGCGATGCGCGTGCTGACCGACACCGCCAACACCGGCGCGGTTGCGATCTCCCTGCCGCAGGACGTGCAGGCGGAAGCGTACGACTACCCGGTTGACTTCTTCAAGAAGCGCGTTTGGCGCATCGACCGCCGTCCGGCAACCAAGTACGCGATCGAGAAGGCTGTCGAGGTTATCAAGAACGCCAAGAAGCCGCTCCTGATCTGCGGCGGCGGCGTACGCTATGCAGAGGCGCACAAGGTATTCAAGAAGTTCGCTGAGGACTTCGGCATCGCGTTCGGCGAGACCCAGGCGGGCAAGTCCGCTGTCGAGTGGACCCACGAGCTCAACCTCGGCGGCCTGGGCACCACCGGCGGCATCGCTGCCAACAAGCTGGCGCACGAGGCGGACGTCGTCATCGGCGTCGGCACCCGCTACACCGACTTCACCACTGCTTCCAAGTGGCTGTACCGCACGGACGCCAAGTTCGTCAACATCAACCCGTCCGAGTTCCAGGCGTACAAGATGGACGCAACCCCGGTTGTTGCGGACGCCAACGAGGCGCTGACCGCGCTCTCCGAGGAACTCAAGAAGATCGGATACCACACCGACGACGCGTACGCTCAGGAAGTTGCCGCACTGCGCAAGGAATGGTGGGCCGAGGTTGAGCGTCTGGACCAGATCGTTTATACCGACAAGGATTCCTTCACCCCCGAGTGCAACGACGACAACCGCGGCGCAGTCGAGAAGTACATCGAGGACACCGGCTGCAAGCTGTGCCAGACCACGGTGCTCGGCACCATCAACAAGATGATCGACGACAACGCGATCGTCTGCGCAGCGGCCGGCTCTCTGCCGGGCGATATGCAGGGCCTGTGGCGCGCACGCAAGATCAACACCTACCACATGGAGTACGGCTACTCCTGCATGGGTTATGAGATCGCATCCGCGCTCGGCGCCAAGATCGCCTGCCCGGATCAGGAAGTCTACGCGATGACCGGCGACGGCTCGTTCGACATGCTGCACTCCGAGCTGATTACCTCGGTACAGATCGGCAAGAAGATCAACGTGATGGTATTCGACAACGCCTCTTTCGGCTGCATCAACAACCTGGAGGTTTCCAACGGCAACGCTTCCATCACCACCGAGAAGAATATGCTCGAGCCGGGCGTGACCAACGGCGTCCACAAGGGCAAGGTTATGCAGATCGACTATGCTGCCATCGGCGCGGCATACGGCTGCAAGACCTACACGGTCAAGACCATGGACGAGCTCAAGGGCGAGATTTCGGGCCTGGCCGTCGAGATTGCCTCGAAGGTCGCGGAGAAGGAGATCGGCGAGAAGGAGCATGAGGCCCTGATCGGCAAGTTCATCGACGAATTGGGTGAATGATATGAGGA
>USSI01000077.1 GCA_900557315.1 uncultured Butyricicoccus sp.
CGTTGTGACGGCCCAGGAGGTGACGCTCATGGACGTAGCTCCGAACCAGATCGCGGCTGCCCTCCATGGTCTCGAGCAGCTGCCTGCCGGTCAGCTCCTTCCACGGGGTGGTGACGATGCGCGCGTGCGGGTTGAGCCCGCGCAGGATGCCGACCACTTCTTCCAGACGGTTTGCCGGGCACTCCGCCGTGCGGGACAGCAGGATCGCGCCCGCGTGCGCAACCTGATTTTCGAAGAACTCGCCGAAGTTTTTCAGATACATCTTGGCCTTGATCGCGTCAACGACCGTGACGAACGAGTTGAGCGTCACATCCAGATGCGCGTTCTGCACGGCCGCGATGACGTCGGACAGCTTGCCCACGCCCGAAGGCTCGATCAGGATGCGGTCGGGGTTGTACTGTTCGACCACATCGTGCAGCGCCTTGCCGAAGTCGCCCACCAGCGAGCAGCAGATGCAGCCCGCGTTCATTTCGTTTACCACAATGCCGGAATCCTTGAGGAAACCGCCGTCAATGCCGATTTCACCGAATTCGTTTTCGATCAGCACGACCTTTTCACCCGTCAGGGCGTCCGCCAGCAGGCGCTTAATCAGCGTGGTCTTGCCCGCGCCGAGGAAGCCCGAGATAATGTCAATTTTCGCCATTGTTTTCGCCTCGTTCAGATTGTTTTTTAATAGTATACCACTTTTTCGAAAAAAAGGAAAGGATTTTAGTTAGCCCAAGCTAATTCTTCAGCCCCGTCGGCGCGGGACCAGCCGTCCGCCCGGGCAGGCAGTCAGGCCACAACGAAAAATACCCGGCCGGCCTGATCCGGAAACGTCTTGACAGGCCTGCCCTGTCAGTATATTTTTAGATTATCCTCTAAACACCATCCCGCGACATCAGGAAGGAGCATCCCCATGAACAAACCCCTGTCCCGCCTGCTCGCCGGTGCGCTTGCGGCAGCGCTCGTCCTGCCGGGCGCTGCATTTGCCGCCGAGCTGCCGCCCGACCCGCTCGTACCCGCGGCGCTGTCCCCGCTGCCGGGCGTGCCGGACGCTGACACATCCATCCCGCTCGCGCGCGCCGCACAGCCGGAGACGCAGGCCGCGCTCACCGTTGACGAACGCGTGCAGCTGCTGCTCGATGCGAACGCCGGCATCACCAGCATCCAATACGCAATGATGGACGGCGGCGAGATCGTGGAAAGCGGCGTCGGCGGGGTGTACAGCAAGCGCGAAAACCGCCTGCTGACCACGGAAAACCTGTACGGCATCGGCTCGACCAGCAAAATGTTCACCACCGCCGCCATGATGCGGCTGGCAGATCTGGGCAATGTCGATCTGGACTGCCCGGTCACCGACTACATCCCGGAGTTTACGATGGCGGATGAACGTTACAAGGACATCACCGTGCGCATGCTGCTCAACCACTCCTCCGGCCTGATGGGCAGCACCTACGGCAACGGCTTCCTGTTTGACGACGCGGACACGCAGGCGCACGACACCCTGCTCGCCGACCTCGCCACACAGACGCTCAAAGCCGACCCGGGCGCGTTCTCGGTGTACTGCAACGACGGCTTTACACTCGCGGAGCTCGTGATCGAGCGCGTCAGCGGTATGTCGTTCACCGACTTCATCCATCAGGAGATCACCGGCCCGCTCAGCATAGCGCACACCCAAACCATGCAGGACGACTTTGACCGCTCCTCCATCGTGCGCACCTACAATCCCTATCAGCCCGAACAGGAAACCCCGGTCGATTCGGTCAACATCATCGGCACGGGCGGCGTGTACGCCACCGCGGAAGACCTGTGCCGCTTTGCGCAGCTGTTCACCGGCGAGACGGATATCCTGTCCGACGCTGCGCGCGAGGCGACCTTCCAGCCCGAATACGCACACGGCCAGTGGCTGGACGTGGAAAACAACGTGGTCGGCTACGGCCTCGGCTGGGACAGCGTAGACCTTTACCCGTTTAACCTGTACGGCATTCAGGCGGTCACCAAAGGCGGCGACAGCCTGCTGATGCACAATTCGCTCATCGTCCTGCCCGAATACGGGCTGAGCGCCGCGGTTTCGTCCTCGGGCGGCTCGAGCGCCTACTGCCAGATGCTCGCGACCAGCCTGCTGCTCGACCAGCTGGAGGAAAAGGGCGTCATCACTGAGCGGCTGAGCGCATTGGATACCTTTACCCCCGCGGTGCAGACTGCGCTGGATGCGGATATGAAGCAGTACGAGGGCCTGTACGGCGACTCGACCTCGCTCATGCGCCTGACCATGGACGAGGCGGGTACGCTCACCATGGCAAACGCCTACGCGCCCACCCAGGCGCAGACCTTCCTGTACTGCGGAGACGGCGTATTCAAGGACGAGACCGGCTTTGCCGAGCTCCGCTTTGCCCGGCAGAACGGCAGCACCTACCTGACCGCGCGCGGCTGTTCCGCGATCAGCGGCCTGTGCGACCTCGTCTCCGAGACGTATTACCTGCAAAAGCTGCCGGAAAACACGGTCACGGACGAAATGCAGGCCGCCTGGGACGCGCGTCAGGGCAAAGCCTATGTCTCGGTGACCGACAAGGCCAGCTCGCAGCTGTATATGTCCGGCCTGCCCATGCTGGGCATCGGCACGGTGGACGGCTACCTGCTCTCCAACCCGCTGACTGATGAAAACCGTGCGGACGTCGCCATCCAAATCCCGATGATGGGCGGCCGCGACACCTCGCCGTTTGTGTTCGAGAACATCGACGGCGTGGAGTATGTGCACTATACCGACGGCCTGTATATGGATATTTCCGCTGTGCCGGATATTTTCACCGGCGCGCGCTCGCACCTGACCATCCAGCCCACCGGCTACAACCGCTGGTACAACCTGCCCGAGAGCCTGGACGGCAAAACTATGACCATCCAGATGCCTGAGGGCACCGGCTTTGTCGTGTTCGACGCCGCGGGTCAGACGGTCAACCAGAGCGCGGTCACGGGAGACACGCAGGTCACCCTGCCGGGCGGCGGTGCGATCGTGTTCTGCGGCAAGGCGGGCGACCGCTTCAACCTGACCATCGCCTGACAAACGAAAAGCCGTGCGCTTTCACGCCGTCAAGTATAGCAAACAGAAAAAGAGGACGCATCCGCGTCCTCTTTATTTGCATCTGCCGACGCAGACGGGCCTTTTATTGTCCGCACTCCAGACCGTTATATCGGGTCACCCGGAACGGGAAGCTCTTGGAAGTGGCGTCCACACCGATTTCGTGCAGGCCCGCGCACAGCATCTCGACCACTTCCATGTCGTGGTCACGCTGCGCGACCGAAAGCTTCATCCGGTCCCCGAACGAGGAAACCAGCATTGCAAACGGCTGCACCGCGCACGGCAGCACCGCGCCGTAGTCCAGCACATACGGCATACAGCTGTCCGGCAGCTTGAAACGGCCGACGTTGGTAATCAAAAAGCTGTCCTCGAGCACAAAGTCCTTGCAGAGTTTCTGTCCTGCCGCCATCTTCTCAGCGAGCGGCATATCCGCCTCATGCAGCTCATTGCACCGGTCGGCCGCCGCCTTGGCGCGGTACAGCAGCTGCTCGCGCTCCATCTGGCTGTTCAGGAATTCCTTGGTCCGGCGGAATACCTCTTCCAGCGGCAGGCCGCGGTACTCGGGCAGATAGGGCAGGTCGATAAAGCAGATAAAATACCGCGTGGTTGCCGTTGGCAGCAGCGGACGCAGGTCAACCGGAATCTGCGAAATGACCGGCTTATCCGGCTCGCCGAACTTTTTGTCAAACGCACGCATGAGCAGCGGCGCAACGATCGACAGCGGGCTGACGCCGATGGACTTGCCGTAGCTGTGCAGCTGGGCAAACGGGAAGGTGACCTCGGTGACGATCTCAGGGCCGTCGCCGATGTCGGTCAAATCCCACGCGTGGGACGCCGGGGGCTTGCGCCAGATTCCGTCCGGCGAGAACTCCTGGTCCTCCAGCTGCTGGTAACCGTCCGCGCTCTCGTCCGGCGACCAGCGGGTGTCCATGCCGCGCACCGACCCGTCGTTTTCCACCGGGTAGCCGCACGCGGTTAAGTACTGGAACAGCACGCAGCGGATGAACTCTTCAAAGCCGCGCCCATCCGAAACCGAGTGCTGATACTCCATGGTGATGGTGTTTCCCTCGTATCCCACCAGGAACATATAGCCGTTGGTGTCCTTCGAGCCGATGGTGTAGCGCTTCTCCACCCCGTCAAACGGCAAGACAACCGCAGGCATCACATTCTGCCGGTAGCGGAACGAGGTATCCGTCGCTTCCACGCCGAGCATCATATGCGGGAAACGCAGCAGCGCTTCCGAAACCGCCTGCTGCAGTTTATCCGGCTTTACCTTGTCGCGCATGCGGATGATATGGCGCGGGACGCAGGCAACCGTCTCGTGCGTGTTATACAGAAAGATTTTTGCATATCTGTCCGTGCGGAGCAGCGGAAAATCCGTGAGCATATCCATTTCTAATCCCTCCGAAATCGACTGTCCGTCCAATCTCCATCCTTATTTTAGCACCGCATGTTATATTTGTAAATCGAATCCGGTCGATTTTTGCTATTTCTGCACATTGTGTTTATTATCTAAAAAAGATTCCCCGCATCGGGGGAATCCTTTTCCTATCTGCTTTTACGGCTGCACAGGGATTTCGATGCCCTGCACGGTCACGCTCACAACATCCTCCAGTGCGACGATCTCGCTGAAGATATCGCCCTTCTGGCAGACGGTTTTGCCGCCCCCCGGGGAGATGCTGCCGCCTGCATAGGACAGGTCGATGTTCGTGCCGTCGGCCTTGTTGACCAGGATCTGCACGCTTTCAAAATACTTTTGCATCTGCGCGCTGTCGTGGTCGCTCTGCCGGCCGGACTGCGCGTTTTCGTCCCACTGCACCTCGCTGTCCACCGTGTAATCCACACGCAGCGCCAGCGGGGACAGGCTGATCTCGTCGATGGTCGCGGTCATGCCGTTCAGGTCAAAGGTCTGGCCTGCGGGCAGGCTGACCGAGGTATCCTCGAAATCCAGGTTGAATTTGAACGACCAGTCGCCCTCGGCAATCACGACGCGGTTCATATCCTCGTCAAACACGCAAAGGTCTTTGAACTTTGCCCGCACCGTGTGGCCGCGCACCTCGCCGTCGCTGACCTCGCGGGTATCAACATACTGGATCGCATTGTCCGCCGGATCGGCGTCATAGAAGTACGAACCGCCGTGCGCGCCGCCGTAGTAGCCGGACAGCGAGGTATCCTCTTCCCCGAAGGTCAGGGGGAGCACGCCGTCGCCCACGGTATTGGTCAAGTCGATATCAAAGGCGGTGCCGTCAACCTTTGCGATCGAATAGGTGACCGCGTAATGGTACTTATCGCCGATGATCGCGTCCGCCGTGATGATGACGCCGTTATCCGTGTCGCTCGCGCCGACCGGGCGGCCGATCTTGTCGATGATCTCGGTGTCGGCCGTGGGGCCGAACATACCCTGGAACGCTTCGCCCGCGGTCTTGAATACGCCGGTCGCGCTCGCGCCGACCGTCAGTACCACCGCGGCTGCCACGCCAACCGCCGCGATGCGCGGCAGGCGGCGCGCGCGCCTGCGCCGCATCGGCACTACATTGTCCGCCGTCTGCCCGCGTGCGTCCAGCAGGTTCTGCACCATGCGCGCCTTGGCCTCGTCCGAGAATTTCAGGCTGGCCATTGCCTCAGTATACTCATTGTTATCATTATACGCTCTGTTCATAGTATTCGCCTCCCAGTGTGGTGCGCAGCTTGTGCCGTCCCCGGCTCAGGTGCGCGGTAACCGCCGCTTCGCTCCGGCCCAGCAGGCCGGCAATCTCGCGGACGGAGTAGCCTTCATAATAATGCAGGTAGACCGCTTCGCGGTAGTTTTCCGGCAGTGCCATCACCGCCTCGAGCACTGCGTTATCCGGCGCTTCGGGCGCTGCGGTCGCGGCCGCTGCATCCAGCGCCACCGTGCGCCGCCGGAACGTGCTGCGCAGTGCGTCCTTGCAGGCGTTCGCGGCCGTCCGGATGATCCACGCTTTCTCATGCGCCGGACTGTCAAAGGTCTGCCCGCTCGTCAGGAGCTTTAAGAACACGGTCTGGCAGATGTCCTCCGCGTCATGGGTGGATTTCAGATAGGTGTAGGAAAGCCGCAGGATCAGGTCGGAATAGGTGTAAACCAGCCGCTCGGCCTCCGCTTTATCGAATTGTTTCATCGGTGTATCAACTCCTTTGGAAACAGCCGGTCGGCTGTGTCAGCAACGTCGCTTCAACTACAATACGAATGGACGGCGCGTCTCCTGACACCGGGAGGAAAATTTTTTTGCAAAGCAAAAGGGCAGCCCTTTCGGACTGCCCTCAGTATACCATATCCGGTTGTTATTTGCCTACCTCGGATACACGGCTGACGCACGGCGCCAGCCCGCTTTCGAGCTGCCCCGTGCGCTGGGCGGAGAGCAGCACACCGAGCAGGAACATGGCCTGGAACAGGTAATTGCCGCCGTAGGACAGCAGCGGCAGGCCATACGCCGCAAGCAATATGATCCCGAAATTCTGCAGCACATACAGCGCGGTCTGCAATGCAAAGGTCACCATCACACCCATGCACACGCTGCGCGCGAGCAGGCCGGTCTGCCGCCGCGCGATGCGGAAGCCCCAGACGAGGAACAGCACCTCCAGCCCCAGCAGGATGAAAAAGCCCGCCCAGCCGAATTGCAGTTTCGCTGTCGCTAAAATCCAATCGCCGATGCCATCGTTCCA